>CAINDC010000107.1 GCA_903847275.1 uncultured Pseudomonadota bacterium | reverse complement strand
CGCCGATATTGCACCGTGTAACGTTGTTTCTGGTATCGACATCTCAAAATTTGGCAACGTAATTTTTAGCAAATCATTTTGATATTTAATGTGAAAAGAACTACTCAGATTATCAAGTTTAACGTTTGAATATTGGGGACGCGTTAATTCGATATTTTGCAATTTTACATCGCCATTAACAGAACTTATTTGCCCTGTTTGTAAATGTATCCATGCTTTAAAATTCGCATTTCCTTCCAAAATTTTTAGTGACAAAGGTAGTTCAAATGCCACTAATTCTTTAATTTTTATATTGTTACTTTCGACATAGATGTTGCCGTTTACTGTTTTTAATTCAAATGGATTACCGTTAAATATCATTGATACACGCAACGGTTCTGCTTTCGATAATTGCGCCAAAAGATTTACACGATGCGTTTCTCCGTCGTTCATAATTGCCAAATTCACAGGCGATATTTGCTGACCAATTGTATTTAATTTTTCATCGTGCCACGTTATTGAGCTTTGTAAAATCAGATATTTTCGACCTTGCAATAACCACAATGGTTGACCTTCGCTGGCTTTCAAACCTTCGAGTGTAATGCTGTCATCGGCGTGACGAGTTAACGTAATTTTTGCACCAACCAAAGTGACAGAGGTTGCCGCCAGTAAATTCTGTGTTGAAAAATAATGTAAAACATCAATGCCTAAACGAATTTCTTTGAGCTGAATTTTTTCGTTTGCTATGTTTAATTGCGATAAATGAATTTCAGGCTGAATACCGTGTAATTTTGCGCTTAATTTTCCAATAGTGACAGGTGCTTCAATGACTTCACTTAATTTACGCGCTAAATCCGTTTTGTAATTTTCAATTTCAGAAAATAAAAAATTTACACCCAAAAAACTGATCGCAATCAGTAATAATGCCCACAACAAAAAATGATGCGCAAAATTAAAAATGTGACGAATCATTGTGTATATTTTTTTTATTTGGGATGATTTTCATGTGTTCTCCAGCTTTCTAGGGTGCAAGCGTTTTAACTTTGTTAGTCACACTCACTAATTACGTCACATTTTCGCATAAATTACCGTAAAAAGTTTTACGCATGGACGTTTTACAAAATTAACGCCCACAAAAAAGGCTGATAAAAACCAGCCTTTCTTATGAAATTGCATTACGAATATCTATTTCGGTTCGATGTAATTTTCAAATGGTTGTAACGCCCCTAAATTTGAATCGCGACCATTTTTACCCACCGATGGAATGGTTAAAAATAAATCTTGAGCTTGTTTAACATCTTTTGCACTTGCGCTAACGGTATGACCATGCGGAATTTTAATTTGAGGATGGTCAAATGGCGCACGTTCCCAACGTACTCGTTCATCGGTTAGCGATTTCAAAAAGGCGACTAAATCTGCTTTTTCTTGATTACTAATTGCTTGTGGAAAAACGACGGTTGCAAAATGTGTTGGATTGTTGAAATTACCGCCACGGAAATAAAAATCCACCACATCTTCTAGTGTAAGCAAACTACCGTTGTGCATATATGGTGCTGTTAATTCGACGTTGCGAAGTGACGGAATTTTAAATGCGCCTTTCGTTGCGACAAATGCGCGACCTTGATTTATCCTTTTTAGCTCAGCTTGCAAAATCGGCAATTTGGGGATTTTTGCGTAATCTTCAATTTCATCACAATTTCCCGCATACGGATCGTCACGTAATTCGTTATATTTAAAATCAAGAATAAACGCATTATCAAAATCACACACATTAACAATAATTGAATCGACAAACGACGTACCGTTCAAGAGCTTTTGCATATACTGATCGCTAAAAGAAAGCGGATTGCCAAATGGATCTTTATCGCCGACCCCTAAATCACGCTCAGTGGGTGTCACGCTAGTATTTGCAAAGCCTTCATCCATAATCGCTTGTGCAACACCTTTACCTTCAAACGCACCATTGATTGTTTTACGATTCACAAGTCTAAACGTTTCAGGCGTTGCCGCTGGGTCAAAAACATTTGGATGAGCCGCTGCCGAAAGTGTTGCTCCTTTATGGCAAATGGCGCAATGCGCGTTCAAAAATACTTTCAAACCGTTCGCTTGATGCTCGTCAAAACCTTGTGGGATTTGCGGGGCTGTGCCCGAAACTCTAGGCGTGTCAAATGGTGTTTGATCTGAAACTAAAGTTTCTTGGTAAAGTTGTAACGCAATTCCAAAGAAAAACGAAAAATTCGCTTCCATTTGATTATAAGGCGCAGCTTTCGTCGTTTTAGGTTTGCCAAAATATCCTGTTCCGTCCCAATAACGTGGCGCGAAAGCTGTTTTAACTAATTCTTGATAAGTGGGCGTTAAACCTTTGCCCGATTTATCTCTAAGCGATGCAAGAACGCTATCTTGTTCGTGAATTTCTTGAGCAGATAACGGTTTGCGAACAAGTAATTTACGTCCAACATCGGGGAAAAGTCGTTGTGAACAAGACATTTCCACGTCATTTAAAACGGGACCTACTGCTTGAGAAGCAAGTGACGCATTTTCTAAATGAATTTTTTGCTTAATTGTTTTGCCATTTTCTTGTGTAATCCAAATGGCGGCTTTTGTATCACGCTCGCCAAATGGTGATACGCCATTAAAAATGTTATTGGCTCGACCATCCCAAAAATTACGGAAATTAAACACTGCGTTAATCACACTCGGTGCTTGGCGACTTGTTACTTTGCGTGTATTTAAAGTGCTTGCATGAAAAATATCATCTTTTACCGAAGCACAGGTATCAACATCATTTCCTACTTTATTTTCACCACTCACTCGACGTGAAAATACGCCAGTCGATCCAATCACATCATCAGTATCAAATAATACGGCAGAATTTCTATCATTAGGATTCGTTAATTTATGAAGCGGAAAATCGTCTGTTTTTAATTTGTAATTAGTTCCACCATTCTCATTTGAAGCTGTTTTTTCAAATGTGGTACCTGTTTTTTGTTTATTTAATCCTGGTGACAATTGATTTTGAGTTCTCGCGTCTGCACCTGCGTGAAAATGACACGATGCACAAGCAACATAACCATCACTACTTACAGCTGTATCCCAAAATAACGCTTTGCCGAGTTGAATCGCCGCCATTTTATCCACCACAATTGGCGTATCACCATCGAGCAAACCTGGTGTTTGCGGTACGGCTACGCCTTGTAATGATTGTGGTGTGTTACCATGTGCGCTGACTTGACCAGCCCATAATAACGTGAGAAAAAAAGGTAATGTAAAAATACCTGGATAATTTTTATTCATGATTTCAAAACCTACGGCACACACTTTTCATGTGGCTGACAAAAAGAAAATCCGCCTCAATCAAATAATTGCAGGCGGATATTTACAGCAAAGCTTATTTTACAGAAACCTTAACAGCAACTTTTGGATTAACAGCTTTTCCATCAGCACCAAGCACAGGAACGTAGCTCGCATCAGGATTGAAAGCTCCTACAACGAAAATGTAAGTTCCGTCATATTTTGCTTTAAATGAAATCGTTAATTTTCCAGCAATACCGTCTTTTTTACCATTTAACATCGGATCAGCATCAGCTTCGATATTTTTATCTTTGTCATAACCATGAGCAGTATATTTCATGATGATATTACCAAGCGCAACTGGCGGAGTACTTTCATCAGTTGCTTTGTTTTTGAACAAATTCGCATTTTGCGGATAAAAATGATCGACTACATAATTATCTGGAGCAGTATCTTTAATTGGATCACGATACCAAACAGAGCTGCCTGGATGAATCCCTTTATCATCAGCTATAGCGGTAATTGTAACCGTTTGACCTTTTGTTGCTGTTACAGTCCCCCATTGCCCACTATGCGTCCAGCCAGCATCACCAAATGCTGGATCACTCCAACCTTTTGCTGTGACCGAAAAGACAGCACTTTTCATTACTGAATTGAATTCAGTCGGCTTAACATCAGTTGCTGCATGAGCCGAAACAGCAACTAAACCAGTTGCCAAAGTCATTAACATTTTTTTAATTTTCATCATCTTGATTGATTCCTCATAAATTTCAGGTAAAAAGAACTCTTTCACACGCAATAAAATTGTCGCGTTACCTAATTTACAGTCAATATGTGTGCCATTTAAAAAACTGTTATTTTTTAACTTGTTATAATTTATGTAACGGTAATTTCTTGTGAAAATAGGTGATATGCCACACAGTGATATGGTAAATGACATAAAAAAGGCGAGATTTCTCTCGCCTTTTTTATTAAGTGCCAATCGCGGCAAATTCTATTAACTCATCAAGCAAGATATTGAGTACCTCGACGCTATGCCAATACGTTTTGCAATTCAGTAAAAAATTATAGCGATAGGCTTCGGTGCAAACTGTCACCGTAACAAGCGGCGGTGAGAATCGCTCTATATCTGTCTTGAACTCAGTGTCTTTAATAATCAGCTCTAATAAACTATCTAATTTGTGAGTACGCGGGAACGCCCCGTATTCACTGCGCGTTTCGAGTAATTGCTTAAACAAGAGTTCAAACATTTGTTGAAAATGAAAGCAGTGCATTGAGCAATCTTTAATACTCGTTTTTTCTGCACAGTCAATCATCACGGCGTGTTCCCATGCCTTGCCACCTAAGTTTTCAGCATTTTCAAATTGTTTTAGTTTTTCTGCGTACATGATTAAAACTCCACTGTGAAATTCAAAAACAAATTCTAGCACAAACAAAAAAGCTGATTTTCGCCAGCCTTTTTTATAACTTAGCGGTTATTAGCTTTTGGCAAATTCAGCTAGTTCATTAAGCAACGGGTCAATGTGCTTTACCGTTTCTTTGTAGGTTTCACAATTCAGCAAAAAGTTATAGCGGTACGCTTCAGCACACATAGTTAAAGCGACTAGATGACTGCTGTATTTTTCATAATCAACATTTAGCCCTGCCTGTTCAATGACCTGTAACAATAATTTTTCTAACTTATGTGTATGTGGATAAGCACCATATTTCGTGCGGGTTTCAAGCAAATGCTTAAACAATAATTCAAACAGTTGTTGAAAGTGAAAACAGTGCATTGAGCAATCTTGAAATTTTGTTTGTTCCAACAAATCACAATTCACTGCGTGTTGCCACGCTTTACCGCCCAAATTTTCGACGTTTTCAAATTGTTTTAGTTTTTCTGCGTACATGATTAACTCCACTACAAAATTCAAAACAAAATTTTAGCACAAACAAAAAAGGCTAGTTTTTCTCACTTTTTATTTTGGAACAAGAACAAACAATAGATAAGCCACTGAAATAATAATCAATATCGGCATACATCCCCACTGTATAGCCTCCTCAGTATTTTTCTTCTGTGCTTCTTGATATTGTTGTTCTTTAGTTTTTTGAGTTTCCCATTTTGTTCTATAAGGCAAATTATGTTTAATTTTGAGCTTATCAATTATGTCTTGCCCATTGAAATTCTCGCCTAAAACAGTAACCACTTTATTTAGCTCTTGAGCAATTTGGCGTTTTTTATTTAACAATAACCAAACAGCAAAATTCTGAATGTCTTTGTTTTCACCGAAATACTTTGTTAAAAACCATGTTTTCAAAACCTCAGAGATAGCATCAGCTTCGTTAAAACGTTTTGTTTCAAGTAGCTCTAACTTAAATGTAAACGATAATTCGGGCGACAATGAATGAAGCGATTGATACAAACTTTCTAAATTGGTGACATATTGTCGGGCAATTTCCCAATTTGCATTTAATACATCATCTTTCAGATTATTTTCTTCTGTTTCTTCATCATCATTATTTGGTGTGTATTGATTTTTTTGACTTTCACGCTCTAAATCATAAGCCTTTCGCAAATCTGGATTGGATAAAACGCGATAGGCTTCGTTAATTTCTTGTGAAATTGTGTGGGCTTTTTCTTTATCGCCTTCGTATCTATCAGGATGATAAATTTGCATCAATGCTTTGTACGCTGCTTTTATTACAGCGAGTTCAGCAGTATCAATTACACCAAGTATTTTGTAATAATCTTGTTTCATTTTTGTGTTCTCTCAATTTTTTTAAAAACCACTTTCCCAAGCCTTCTCCAACCGCTGCGCCGACAAAGGAATCGCTGTTTTCAACTGTTTGTTTTATACTCAAAAATCTTGGTGGGTGAAATATCTTCGCCTTCTGACCAAAAAATTCCACCCAATGGGTCAATCCCAACATTACGAAAATACCGAAAATTTTTAAGCCGCCAAAAAGCCTCGCGGTTTTCAATTAACGGCGTTAAATCCAATTTAATTTCTTTTCCTTCAAGCGTGACATAAAGAATATAAGGCGGTTCGGCTCTGATTTGAGTGATTTTAGTTGCTGAGTTCATCCCATTTTTCCATCAATTCAGTTTGATTGGCGAGAATAAAATCTTTAATTTTTTTGGCTTGTTGTGGTGGAACTTGCCCCGATAATAATTCACCTGATTGAATCGCAAATGAGCCAGCATAATCACCATAAATTCCATGACAATGCGGCACGCCGTGATCATCCAAATACATATAAATTGATATTCCAAAAAAGTAAGCGACGCGAGGCATAATAATCTCCAAAATTTTTAATGTGTGCAGCTTAACAAAAAATGTAACTACTCAGCCCCATAACAAAAATAAAAATGCTTTAAAATCATTGTGTTAAAAACCACGTCAATCGTGATAAATTTTTTCTTAAAATTTTAAATTTCATAACCTATTGATTTGTATAAAGCGACAAAGTTTCAACTT
>CAINDC010000106.1 GCA_903847275.1 uncultured Pseudomonadota bacterium | reverse complement strand
ACTGTGTTGCTTAGTGTGAATAGACATGATTTAAAAGAAACGTCCGTTGATTAAAAAGTGTGCCACTATGCTGCCGATATAGCCGAGTGCAATTACTGGAGTCCATTTTAAATGCTGGGTAAATGTATAAATACCTTTGGCTTGCCCCATTAAACCAACACCTGCCGCTGAACCAACCGCTAATAAACTACCGCCCACACCAGCCGTCAAAGTGACTAACAACCATTGTCCTTCCGAAATATCGGGTGCCATTGTTAAAACTGCCAACATAATCGTACCGTTATCAACAAATGCGGAGGCAATGCCAACTAATATATTTGCCGTTGTCGGTTCAATCGAGCCATATAAATGCGCCGATGCAACTGTTAAATAACCAATGAAACTCAATCCCCCTACGGCAACCATTACACCGTAAAAAAATAACAGCGTATCCCATTCTAAATTAGCGACTTTTTGAAAAACATCGAACGAATGTTCTTGTTTAGCTTCTGTGGCAGTTAACGGATTATCATTAACTGCGTCAATTTGAACGCCGACTGTTTGTTGTAGGTAATAACTAAAAAAGGATAAATACGTCAGCCCTAGCATCATTCCCGCTGCGGGTGGCAAACTTAGAAAATTTTCAAAACTGGCAGATGTAATAATCGTTAATACAAATAGTCCAATAATGACCAATCCACCACGCTTCATTGATTGTGCTTCCATGACTGCTGCGGGTCTTTCTTTTGGAATCCATAAACTCATTATTGCCGCTGGCAATGCGAAATTGATAATGGCGGGAATTAACAAACTAAAAAAATCACCAAATGGCACGACACCTTTTTGCCATACTAAAAGCGTTGTAATATCACCAAACGGACTAAATGAGCCACCTGCATTAGAGGCAACAACCACGTTAATGCACGCTAATGTCACGAATTTTCGATTATCTTTACCCATCGCTAAAATGACAGAACCCATAAGCAGCGCGGTAGTTAAATTATTACAAGCCGAAGAAATGAAAAACGCCTGAATACCTGTAATCCAAAATAATTGGCGATAACTAAAGTTTTTGCTTAATAACCAAACGCGCAAACTATCGAAAACACCGCGATCTTCCATGGCATTTAAATAAGTCATTGAAACCATAATAAACAAAAATAATTCGGCATATCCTTCTAGCGAAGAACGAAAAGCAACACCCGCTTGTTCGCTCATATTGCCACTGGTGTAAACCACTGCGATTAAAACCCAAATTAAACTTGCTGCGAAAACCATTGGTTTGGATTTACGCAAATCGGTAGCTTCTTCTATCATTGCTAACATATACGCAACGACAAATAAAACCAAAGCACCATAACCCGCCCAATGA
The DNA here is from genome assembly GCA_903847275.1 of uncultured Pseudomonadota bacterium. Classification (GTDB taxonomy): domain Bacteria; phylum Pseudomonadota; class Gammaproteobacteria; order Methylococcales; family Methylomonadaceae; genus UBA10906. Next base: position 1,838 of record CAINDC010000106.1, on the reverse strand, counting down.
TTAGTTAAATTAAGCGGTTGAGAAATAGTTTCTTGTGCGAAAACTAATGAAGGTAAAAAAAAGAGAACGAAACTAAAGAAATAACACGCATTAGTAAGGCGAGGGATTTTTTTCATGTGAACTCGTGAAATGTTAAGTAACGTAAAATAGGTCATTATTCTAACTGTAACCGCCGCGATAAACTAACTTCAAATTGAAGTAAAACCATAAGATTGTTATAGTGGCGACGTTTTAATCGAACTTGAAAATCGCCGCCGCTAAAACAACGGCAACATTTTGGCGATGATTAAAATAGCGACTTTGAGACGCTCTAAAGCTCAAACTGAATTTCGGGTTTACCGTTCGACCCAAGACGAACGTTTTCAAATACCTGCCTGACCTTTCGCAGACTAATCACCTAAAACGCTTATCTACCCGCACAAAACCTCGTTTTCCTCTTTAATTAGAGCAACACATAAGCCGCCTAGATACAAACAATGCGCTCAAGTTTTTAGTCACACGCGCCAATGCAGCGCAGGTCACAACAAGGAAAAGATTACATGAAAAGAATGCTAATCAATGCCACGCAAGCTGAAGAATTGCGTGTCGCGTTAGTTGATGGTTCTAAACTTTATGATTTTGATATTGAAGTTCCATCCCAAGAACAAAAAAAATCGAATATCTACAAAGGAACAATTACGCACGTTGAAGCGAGTTTAGAAGCTGCGTTTGTTAATTATGGTGCGGAAAAACATGGTTTTTTACCATTCAAAGAAATTGCTCCATTGTATCGCCGTCCTATTTCCGACTTTGACACTAAAGATAAAGATGGCAAACCATTACCGCGTCGTGGTGTAAAAGATTTAATTCGTGTTGGACAAGAAGTGATTGTTCAAATCGAAAAAGAAGAACGAGGCAATAAAGGCGCAGCATTAACGACTTATATCAGCTTGGCTGGAACGTATTTGGTGTTAATGCCAAATAATCCAAAAGCGGGCGGTATTTCAAGGCGTATCGAAGGCGAAACGCGAAATGAATTGCGTGATGCGATGGGGGCATTAGAAATCCCTGAAAATATGGGATTGATTGTCAGAACCGCTGGCTGCGGTAAAAATGTTGAAGAATTGCAGTGGGATTTAAATTATTTATTACAATTATGGGATGCCATTGATCGTTCGGCACAACAAAAGGCAGCACCGTTTTTAGTTTTTCAAGAAAGTAACGTTATTATTCGAGCATTACGCGATCATTTACGAACTAACATTGATGAAATTCTCATTGACGATGTAGAAGCATTTGAACTGGTCAAGAGTTTTTTAAAGCAAGTCATTCCTAGCTTTTTATCAAAAGTTCGACTCTACAAAGATCCCATTCCGTTATTTAATAAATACCACATCGAATCCCAAATAGAAATTGCTTACAACCGCGAAGTGTCATTACCTTCGGGCGGTTCGATTGTGATAGATCACACCGAAGCGTTAACTTCTATCGACATCAATTCTGCCCGTGCGACAAAAGGCAGCGACATTGAAGAAACTGCGTTAAATACCAATTTAGAAGCAACTGAAGAAATCGCCCGTCAATTACGTTTGCGTGATTTGGGGGGATTATTTGTTATTGATTACATTGATATGGCATCCATAAAACATCAGCGACAAGTCGAAAATCATTTGCGTGAAGCCATTAAAATTGATCGGGCGAGAATTCAAACTGGACGAATTTCACGTTTTGGGTTATTGGAAATGTCACGCCAACGAATGCGTCCGTCATTAGGTGATTCTAGTCAACTTCCTTGTCCTCGTTGTAAAGGTCAAGGCATGATTCGTAACGTGGAATCGGTAGCATTATCGGTGTTGCGT
>CAINDC010000105.1 GCA_903847275.1 uncultured Pseudomonadota bacterium | reverse complement strand
TAACGTGGCAGCAAAACCGATTTGTGGTGTTTTTTTCCAATCTTCGTTGAGTAATTGTGGCAACCATAATTCGACAGTTTCAGCCGCAACCACGTTATGTGAACTGCCATGAAAGGGAATTCGTGCGCCAATTCGTCCAACAGCCCACCATGTTTGATTTGATTCACTGGCTTTTTCTAAACGTTTCAACAACCACTCGCCAAGCTGCACTTTTTTCGCCACTGGCAATCGTTCTAAAACCGCCGCTAATCGCACAATGTCATCGTAACTGCGGATTTTAAGTTGCTTCAAAACACCAGGTTGACGTGCGGCGGTTGGGTCAATGTATTTGGTAATGTCAGCAAAAATCATTTCTTGCGCTTGCTCAGACAAACCACCTGCAATACGTCGCCAAAGCGTCCACCATTCCGCCCAGTTTTGTGATTCACTTACAAATTGAATGTTTTGTGCGTACATTTTCCAAAGCTGTTCCACGCGCCAATCGTCCAACGGATAACCAAAACCTGGTCGCGCACAATAACCAATCAAACTCAACCAAACACGCTCGTGCGCTTCGGTTCGACGGCGATATTTTTCACCTTCCAAAAGCGTATTAAACAACGTTCGTAAAAGCGGAGAATTCCATTCATTCCTATCCATGCCCGTCATTTTTTCTAAATCTGAACGCAAATTCTTCACTGCATTTGGCGCAACTTGTTTCGATTTCGCGCCAAAAATATCGCTGATTTTTTCGCACAATGCGTCCAAATTTTTCGGTAATTCATCAGCTGAATTTGAAACCGTCGCGCCGCGTCGTAATTGAAATTCCACGTCCCAACGTTTTTTTTGATTTTCGATTGAAACACATTGAATTTTTAACGTACCAACTTCGGTTTGCATCACCGATAATTCAACTAAAACTTCGTTGGTCGAATCACTTTCAAACGCAACGGCGAGCGGTGGCAATGAATGAAAATCGTCGGTAATTTCGGCTAAATCGCCCGATTTGAACACGCTATCACCCGTTGTCGAAGCCAAATGAAAACGCACAGGCGTTCCCAATCGCAACGCGAAACGGTGATTTTTTAAAATGATTTCCTCGCCTTCTTCACTGCCACGCGGCAAAATACAAATGCCTTGTTTTTCTGTTTCATGTGTATCGACAAGTAAGAAATAACTTCGCGCCGCGCCACCGCCGATTTTTAATTTTTTCTCGCGTCGCGCCACGGCATAACTGACTGCACCAAATGCAACAGCTAATTCGGGATGTTGATTTTCTAACAGAATCGGTGATTTTTCGTGCCACGAACTGAGCAAATCAATGGCGCGTTGGGTAATCGGTTGACTGCGAAACACACCGCCATTTAAAAGTAACGCATCGGGAACAATTGAATCGGTTTGCAACGCATCTTTTGCCGCGTGTTCGTGTAATTTCAAAAATCCTGCAATGTGTTTGCTCACGGCTGGTTCAGCGGCATACGGCAAACCAAATTCAACAACACCGCTACGTTTTTTATCTGGTAATTCATTGAGTTTTGAAAGTGGAAAAAAGCCATCTAATGCAATAGCGCGAACTTCATCACGAGTTAAAACTGCCGCGCGTGAGCCACCAAACAGTTTTGAGCCGCTGGCAAGTAACGTAACTTTCACAGATTCGGGTGCATCTTCGGCTAATAATTTTTCTTTTGCTTGGCGGCATTGTTCGAGCAATTGGGATAATTCAGCAGCGGATAAACGTTTTTCAGCCCCCGTTAAACGCGATTCCAACGTGTGCGCTAAAGCTAAATCTAAATTATCACCGCCTAACATCAAATGGTCGCCAACTCCGATGCGCGTTAATTTCGGTTCTTTTTCGCCCTGCTCTACTTTTATTAACGTTAAATCGGTTGTGCCGCCGCCTACGTCGCAAACTAAGAGCAAATGCACATCGGCGAGTTTTCGTTTTAATTGACCTACGTTGCAACGTAGCCAGTCGTAACAAACGGCTTGCGGTTCCTCTAACAACCGTACATTTTGCAAGCCTGCGATTTTTGCCGCCTCCAACGTCAACGAACGTGCGCCTTCATCGAATGAAGCAGGAACGGTAATAACAACGTCTTGATTTTCAAGTGGTGCATCAGGATTTTGATGCAACCAAACCGTGCGGACGTGTGCTAAATAACTGGCACTCGCTTCAAGTGGCGACACTTTTAAAACTTCTTCGCTTGCACCCCAAGGCAACAAATTTGCCGTCGGATCAATCGATGGATGCGACAACCAACTTTTTGCACTGGTGACAAAACGCCCTTTGGTTTTTGCACCTAAAACGCGAGCTGCTTCGCCTAAAATGGCGTTGTCATTTGCCGTAAAAGCTAATGTATCAATTGCAATTTCGCCATCTGCTGGATGATAACGCACCGATGGCAACAATGAACGGGCGGCGACTTGCCCGACATCGACAAGTTGTTCAATAGGAAAAAGTTGAATGTTTTGCGTATTGGCAATGGGCGCGTAAGCCACAACAGTGTGCGTTGTGCCTAAATCGATACCGACTAAAAATTGTGGTTTGTTTGTTTTCACAGGCGAGTTTCAAAAAAAGTTAGAACAAGAATTTTAATGACTATTAGTTTATGCCAACGTTTCCAAAATAGCCGCTTTATCTTCACGACTTAATTTTAGGTATCTGGTCACATAAAAATCAAAATGTTATTATGACTGCGATTTACAGCAAGCTATAAAATAGCAAAACATCAATAAAGCTGCTTTATTAGCGGCTTTTTTTGTATTTAATTTTTATTTTTATAAGGTGATAGCCGTGAGCAAAGATTTCATTTTTACATCTGAATCTGTGTCGGAAGGACATCCAGACAAAGTCGCGGATCAAATTTCAGACGCGATTTTAGATGCAATTTTAGCGCAAGATCCTAAAGCGCGTGTAGCATGTGAAACGTTAGTAAAAACTGGCATGGTCATTTTAGCTGGTGAAATTACAACCGATGCGTGGGTCGATACCGAGGCATTAGTGCGTAAAGTCGTTTGTGAAATTGGTTATGACAATGGTGAAGTCGGTTTTGATGGCAATAGTTGTGCGGTATTAAATGCAATTGGCAAACAATCTGCCGACATCGCAATGGGTGTTGATGAAGATGCAAGTCATGAACAAGGCGCAGGCGATCAAGGTTTGATGTTTGGTTATGCGAGCAACGAAACTGATGTTTTCATGCCAGCTCCAATTACTTACGCGCATTTGTTAGTAAAACGCCAAGCTGAATTGCGTAAAAATAAAACGTTGGCATGGTTGCGTCCAGATGCGAAAAGTCAAATTACGTTCCGTTATGAAAATAACAAACCTGTTGCGATTGATGCCGTCGTTTTATCAACCCAACATTCTCCTGAAATCAGCCAAAAAGATTTACACGAAGCGGTCATGGATAGCATTGTCATGCACGTTTTACCGAAAGAATGGCTGCATAAAGACACCAAGTATTTCATCAATCCAACAGGTCAATTCATCATCGGTGGTCCTGTCGGCGATTGTGGTTTAACAGGTCGTAAAATCATCGTTGACACTTACGGCGGCATGGCGCGTCACGGTGGCGGTGCATTTTCGGGAAAAGACCCATCAAAAGTTGATCGTTCAGCCGCTTACATGGCGCGTTATGTAGCCAAAAATATCGTGGCTGCAGGTTTGGCAGATCGTTGTGAAATTCAAGTTTCTTACGCAATCGGCGTAGCAGAACCGACTTCAATCAGCGTTGAAACATTTGGTACAGGCAAAATCGACGAAACAAAATTGGTTTCAATTGTGCGTGATGTATTCGATTTGCGTCCAAAAGGCTTAATTGCACAACTTGGTTTATTAAACCCCATTTACCAACCAACAGCAGCTTATGGACATTTCGGACGTAATGAAGAAACGTTCAGTTGGGAAAAAACTGACAAAGTTGACGCATTAAAATCTGCCGCTGGTATTTAAATTTCAATAAAAATTTGGTACACGACCAAAACGAAAACTGATTTTTAGACACTTTAAGCCCTGCAACGTTTTTCGTTGACAGGGCTTTTTTGTATGGTTGATGCTATTGTCGTTTTCAGCTGGTAACATGGATTTAAACACACATGCTTGGTGATAATCGTCACCTTAACTAACGACGAGAAAAATCATGATTCCTATTCGAGATACTGCCCCCTGCAATCATCGCCCCATAATGACGTGGGCAATTATTACCCTTTGCACTCTTGTTTTTATCACAATGGAATTATTGCCAAATGCCCTGAGTTATTGGGCAATCAATCATTTTGGTATGGTTGCTGTGCGTTATTCAAATCCACAATGGGCGCACGATTTTGGATTACCAGCAGATTACGGCTTTTCATTTTTAAGTAATTTATTCTTTCATGCGGACTGGTTACATTTGTTGAGCAATATGTGGTTTTTATGGATTTTCGGCGATAACGTCGAAGACCGTATGGGTAGTTGGCGTTTTCTTGTGTTTTATCTTTTATGCGGGGCGGCTGCAACATTTTTACAATGGTATTTTGATTCCGCTAATGTCATTCCCGTTATTGGTGCATCGGGTGCTATTGCAGGTGTTTTAGCTGCCTATTTCTTTTTATATCCGCTTGAACGTGTCATCGTTTGGATTCCTTTTATTTACCCAATTTTGTTACCGATTCCCGCGATTGCTTTTTTAGGTTTGTGGGTGATGTTGCAATTACACAATGCGACTGAAACGGTGTTTTTTAACGGTATCGCCGCAAACGTTGCTTGGTGGGCGCATTTAGGTGGTTTTATTTCAGGGTGTTTATGTTACCGTTGGTTTTTGTGTGATGAAATCATCCCGCTACACTAATCCATAAGTATCTACACAAGTTTTCAACCGATTGATTTCACTAATGTTTTTCAATAGCACCATTCGGTAAAACGATAGAAATATCAATAAGATGCAATATTTGAGTAGGGGTGCTGATTCCATTTAATGTAGTTTGATGTGGTAAAAGAGGGGGAAAAAAGGATTTTTTCCATGAAAACATCAATTACAAAACGTACTGACAACGAACTCACAATCGAAATCAAAATAACACTCACAGGATCAATGCTTGAATCAGAACAGATGATTTTGGAAGCCTGCAATCAAGTGGGGCAATTAGCCACAGCGGAAT
>CAINDC010000104.1 GCA_903847275.1 uncultured Pseudomonadota bacterium | reverse complement strand
GTATTCATCTTTGCCTTTTAAAATTTCTTGATCAGGATGTTGCCTCCAATTCACAAGATTTGTAGTCATTTCTAAAATTGGGTATTTTAGTGCTAGCCTCATAAAAAACTCAACGTCGCTTACACACCTAATATTCCAAAATCCATTTTCATTATTAAATATTGATCTATTTATAATTGTAAGCGACGGACTTAAATCTAAAATGCCCCTTTCAAAAAAATGAACATGAAATGAATTAATTGGATAATGAATAATAGTTACATTTTTTATGAGAAAGCCGTGTTCCATGAATAAAAATTTCTGGAAACACTACCCGCGTTTTGCTACAATAACGAAGAGGGGGCGACATGGCTTCGACGTGGGTAGCGAAACCTAGAGTGCATGCCGAGGACAGTACACCTCGTAAAATCTACTGAAACTTAAGTATTCGCAAATGACGAAAACTACTCGATGGCTCTAGCTGCTTAATAACAGCACCATTCCTTTGACCATCTGTGCTTATGCGGGTGGAGTTCAAATACTTCGGTAATAGAACGCTCAGAGGTCATTCACATAAGATCGCGCTGAAGTCTGTCTGGAATGGATGCGCTAAAACCCTACGGAATCGTTGGTGGCTTTTTTGGCTCGTCGGAACGTCACTGACTAAATCAAAGAACGAGATAAGCATGTAGACCTTGTGGCGGAGTGCTTGCGGACGGGGGTTCAATTCCCCCCGCCTCCACCAAATATAAGTTTTAAGAAATCCAAGATAGTCCAATAACCCGCAAGTTTTCTAACTTAGCGGGTTTTTTTATTGTCTTGCAATGTCCAATATAATCTATTGACATACCCCCTCAATAAGGGGTATTTTTCGGGGTACATTCAATACCCCCAAAGTTGATACCCCTTTATGCTTACAGATACCACCTGCAAAAACGCGAAAGCCAAAGACAAGCCTTATAAACTCGCAGATGAAAAAGGAATGTTTCTTTTAATCAATCCAAACGGCTCAAAATACTTTCGCCTCAAATATCGAATTGACGGCAAAGAAAAATTATTAGCATTAGGTGTTTATCCGCAAATCAGCTTGAAACAAGCTCGTGAAAAACGAGACGAGGCAAAACAACAACTCGCCGACGGTATCGACCCAAACGATAACAAAAAGGCGGTGAAATTAGCCAAAGCCGATAATGCTGCAAACAGTTTTGAAGTGTTGGCGCGTGAATGGTTTGAACGCAATATGTCCGATAAGTCAGAAAGCCACCAAAAAAAAACCTTAGGAATGTTAGAGCGTGACGTGTTGCCATTTCTTGGTAGCAAGCCAATAGCCGATATTAAAGCCCCTGAATTATTAGCGGTACTGCGAAAAATTGAAGAGCGTGGAGCGGTTGAATCGGCGCATAGAACGTTACAGATATTTGGACAAGTCACACGTTACGCAATCGCTACAGGGCGCATTGATGTTGATATATCGCAATTTTTGCGCGGCTCGTTAAGACCTGTTAATGGAGGACATTTTGCGGCAATCACAAATCCCAAAGAATTAGGCGCATTGCTTAGAGCAATAGATAGTTACAGTGGTTCATTGATGGTCAAAACTGCTTTGCAAATCGCGCCACAGGTATTTGTGAGACCTATTGAATTGCGCGGTATGGAATGGCAACACGTTGATTTTGAAACTAAAGAATGGCGGTATTTGGTCACAAAAACAAACGTTCAACACATTGTGCCATTATCAAACCAAGTTATTAAAGCACTCGAAAATGTAAAGCCGATTACAGGTCACGGACGTTTTGTGTTCCCTAGTGAACGTACACCTGATGGTTCACGCTGTATGTCAGACGTTGCATTGTTGGCGGCATTACGGCGGATGGGGTTTAGCAAAGAGGAAGTTTCAGTACATGGATTTAGAGCAACGGCACGAACGTTACTTGATGAGGTGCTAGGCTTTCGACCCGATTTTATTGAACATCAATTAGCACACGCCGTTCGTGACCCAAATGGTAGGGCGTACAACAGAACAGTACATTTAGAAGAACGCCGAAAAATGATGCAGTCATGGGCAGATTATTTGGATAGCCTAAAAGCTGGGACAGTTTGGAATCCTAATGATTAGCACCATTCAATTAAACGACCTCGTGATTGAAGTCACACGCAAAAAAATGAAAAACATTCGTTTGCGAATTTATCCAAATGGGCAGGTCAAGGTCTCTGCACCATTGAAAATGAAGCACGAAATCATTCATGATTTTTTAGCATCAAAACTGGTGTGGATTCAACAAACACAGGCTAAACTCCAACAACGTGAAACGCAAAAACAGCAAGTTGATAATGAAAGTCGTTGTGTTTGGGGAAAACATTATTTGCTCAAAGTTATAGAACACGATGCGCCGCCAAAAATCATTTTAGGTCACAGCGAAATGCTGCTTTATGTTCGTGCTAATTCCTCGCAAGAATTACAGCAAGCGATTATCGATGAATGGTTACGATACGAACTGAAAAAAGCCTTACCTCCGTTGCTCCAAAAATGGCAGTCGATTATGGGCGTAACAGTGAATAAATTTTTTGTGCAAAAAATGAAAACCCGCTGGGGCAGTTGTAATTACACGCAAAGCAATGTGCGCTTTAATTCTGAACTCGCAAAAAAACCGCCAGCGTGTTTGGAATATGTTGTCGTGCATGAATTGGCGCATTTGCTTGAACCCTCGCATAACGCCAGATTTCATAGCCTGATGAGCCAATTTATGCCGAATTGGAAATTGATTAAGGCTGAGTTGAATCGGTTGCCGATTTAAAACTGTGTATTAGAATTACCGTGTGTTAAACAAAAATTCATTCAACCATCACAACAACAAAAAGGAATAAAAATGGCAATTATCAAAGGTCAATACAATTATGTTTCAGAAGATATAAAAGGTACTTCTGGCGACGATATATTTTTAGCTGGGTCTGGTGATTATGTTGATGGCGGAATCGGCGCGGATACTGTGTTATTTTACGATTCAAAAAATAACTTTTCTTATTCGACATTATCAGGTGTTACTCAAATACAAGACTTGAATTCATTCATAAGTGAAAAAATTACATTAACCAACATTGAAAAAATTGAATTTTCAGATGGTACCGTAAATTTGAATCCCGTAAATGTTTCTATTATTAAAGGTCAATATAATTATGTTTCAGAAGATATAAAAGGTACTTCGGGCAACGATATATTTTTAGCTGGGTCTGGTGATTATGTTGATGGTAGTTCTGGAACTGACATTGTCTTGTTTTTTGCTCCAAAAAATAATTTTTCTTATGTGACATTAGCTGGGACGACTCAAGTGAAAGACTTAAAATCATTCATAAATGAGAGCATCTCATTAACCAATGTTGAACAAATCCAATTCACTGATGGTGTTGTAAATCTTGGAGTAATTGCACCATCCATTGATTTTTCGTTACCTATCGTAATCAATCACGCTCCAACAGGTTCAGTGACTATATCTGGCAATTTTATTGTGGGTGAAACACTAACAGCCAAAAATAATATTCAGGATGCCGATGGACTGGGTGATATAAATTACTACTGGTACGTTGGTGGTGATAGCAGAATAGATAGAAGTGACCAGCTAGTTCTAACAAAAAATGACATCGGCAAGGAGGTCACTGTTGTTGCCCTTTACCATGATGGTGCTGAAAATATTGAAACTGTAAAAAACTTGATAACTAATATCGTTAAGGATTCAGCATTGCCAGCATATGTATCACCTCCGATAACGCCAACTGTTACGCTTGCAACTTCATCCATTATCAAAGGAACATCGTCAGATGATTTTTTGACTGGCACGGATAGCGACAATAAAATTTTAGGATTAGCAGGAAATGACACGCTTACAGGTGGTTTAGGTGCAGATAAATTACAAGGTCACAAAGGCGCGGATGTCTTTAAATTTAATGACATTAAAGATTCAGGTATTACGGCGAAAACACGCGACACGATTACCGATTTCAAAACTAATGATGGAGATAAAATTGACTTGTCTGGGATTGATGCCAATACAAATAGAACAGGTGATCAAGCATTTTCAAAATTAGAGGTTGGCGCGAAATTTTCAGGTAAATTTGCTTCGACGGGTTCATTATTTTTTGAAACATCGACACAGATTCTTTGGGGCAATGTTGATACCAAAGTTAGCGCAGATTTTTCAATTCAACTTAATGGCGTGAGTAGTTTGGTCGTTGGCGATTTTGTTTTGTGAGCCGTCAACTTTCATACAAAATCACTCAACAATCAAAACAAAAAACTGAGGCTATTTATGTTTCACAAACGTTTTTCAATTGCTTTCGCTTTGATATTAACAACGATTATTAGTGGTTGTGCATCTGTAAATACGAAAGATCAATATGCCGAAAATTGCGAGCATTTTTCAAAGGATAACCAATGGGGCAAAAATACACACGAAGATGTAAGCATAATAAAAGAGGCGACTTCTAAAACAAGTGAATTTTATGATTCAAAACCAACGAAAGTTATTAGCGGTATTGAATCCGATCAATTGAATGGCTCGTCATTAACGCTAAAAATATTTGATAACGGTTTATTTGAACAATTTTCAGCACCAGTAGTTGATGTAATTAGAGAAGTTAAATATGAAGCTCACCCATTGACAGGTACATTTACACCTGTAGGCGGTGTTGTATGGATGTTTAATCCAAAATTGATGAACGATTACACATTTGGATGCACAGAACGTCGATTTTTGAGATCTGAGCCAGATGAAACAAAAAAAGTAAAAACAGGGAAGTCAGAATGGAAGGATATACAAAGAAGCCACAAAATCTCAATTTCTGGTTTTGATAAAGATTATGAATTTAACATTGATGCAAATATGAAAATGGTCGATTTAAGTTCAGCAATACTTAATTCACCGTTATCTAAAAATACAACACTGAAAATCACTTGTTTGGATTGTAATTTGGCGAGTGTAGAAGAAAAAAGCCTTTACCCAAATATAAAAATGGACGTTGTTTTAACTCATGATTTTAGAGCAACAAAATTAGCACTTATTGAAACTCAAAAAATTCGAGCAGTTGAAGCTGAAAAAGCAAAATCTGAACAAACAATGCGTGACAAAGAAATTGCAAAACAGGTTTCGACACCAAAAGTTAACGCAGCTTCAAGTTGCACGAACGATTTTGATTGTCCAACAGGTTATTCATGTAGAACAAAACCTGTTAGTGGTGCGGAATGTAAATGGAAATCTCCAGTGTATGATCCGCCAAATACTGCAACTACACAGCCTCCAGAAATCACACAGAATCCAGCAACAACGTATGACGAGCCAATAATTAGTAATTTGGAAGAAATAAAAACGCAATGTGCAAAGTTGTTTAAACCTAAAACTGAAAAATTTGGTAAATGCGTTTTAGAGCTGACTAAATGACCTGAGGATTTTTTATGAAGAAACCAATAGTTGTATTTTTAATTCCTGCAATACTCTTAACACAGACTGCAATGGCGATTGATTTTTCAAAATTTGAAGCAACCTGTACTGAAATTGGCTTTAAACGAAATACCGACGCATTTGGTGATTGTGTTTTGGAATTAGCGAGCAGAGCTAAAAAATCGGATGCTCAAAAAGCCCAGTTACAAGCCCAAGAGCAACAGCGTGAATATGAGCGTCAAAAGCAACGTGAAACTACCGCACTTAGACAACAGCAAGAGCTGCAAGCGTGGCAACAGCAACAGCAACAATTAGCGGCAGCACAAAGGCAGCAAGAATCCAGAGAAAATATAGACACTTTTATAGGAGTTTTGGGGCTTTTAGGCGGTGCTGCTAGCGGGTATGCTGAACGTAGACGACCAGTGCAAACTTATCAGCCACCACAGTCATATAACTGCCGTTCTTCATCTACTAGAATTGGTAATTACGTCAATACAGATACAAATTGTAGGTAATAATTTTCCCGATGGGGGTAAGCGGGATTCACTACCTCGTTTCCAGTTAATTCCTTTCGTAGTGATTTTGCTTTTAGTGGAGTGAAAATGAATGATCAAAAAACTGTAGTTGATTATGCCTACTGGTTAAAAATGGATTTATGGACGATTAAAGAAGCTGCATCATTATTAAGTTCTGTTGAGCCAAGTAGCGATTCGAGTAGTCTTGCCATTCCGTCAAAAGTAGAAAAAATGATTCTAACCAGCCTTGCCGCTAAAAAACTGATAGCAGATTTCTCTAGTGTTGAAACTAATGAAGTGAGCTTTTACCCACAAAACATTATTGAGTGGGCAAAATTCCAGAAAGGCTTCAGAATTACTGAACAGTTAGATGACTTTTATAAAGAGAGCAAGCAGTCGGATGATTATCATCAGCGGATGGCTGATTGTTATGAGTATCAAGATATTCAGAACCAACCACACGCAGCAGAAAAAAATAATGAAACTGAGGTTTATATTTCAGAAGCTCTTACAAAATTAAACCAAGCTGCTCGCAAATTTTGGGCAAATGCGGATCCCGAAGATAAAGAAACCCATCCCAAAAATGAAGCGGTTGAAGAATGGTTAATAGAAGAAGGATTACCCAAGACATACGCACCGCAAGCGGCAACAATAATTAGACCTAAATGGGGGGCGAAAGGAAGGCGATAGAACAGAATGCCCCCTGTCTTTATTTCCTAGTAAATCCAAGGGTTTGATGCAATTTCCCCTGATATTATTTTAAAAATCCCCCCTAATGTTATTGGCTATTCAAGTCTCCTAAATTCTCACAAACTGCAACCTCATTTTAATCTCAAGAGGTATTAGCAGTGATAACACAATCCAACCAACTCCCCGAAACGGGATTTTTAAGAATTCACCAAATCATAGGTGATAAAAATAACGCTCCACTTATACCTGTTGGAAAATCAACATGGTGGGCAGGCGTTAAATCAGGCAAATTTCCAGCGAAAGTCAAATTGGGTGTACGAACAACGGCGTGGCGCGTCGAAGATATTCGTAATTTGATTATCAGCTTTGGCGGTGCAGTATGATGAATCGTAACTTGACGAACTTCAACCGCGTGGCTATTCTGTGCTTGCCTTGCAACAGCAAGGTCGAGTTTTGCAGCTCGTTTGGATATGACAAAATACCTTCAACGGTCTTCGTGTTTCCTTCATTTATGATGGGATTGTTTGGGCAACCTTTACGGTTGACCGCACCATATCGCGGTACTGCAAACTCACTCAATCCTGTCGCCAAATGTTTTGCAGCATTGCGCGGCGGTTATTCCCTCTCAAGATATGGAACCACCGATGACACCAAAACAAGCTCAAATCGAGCAAACTCACGCTATTTAAAGCAAAAAACCACCGACTAATTTAATAATCGCTGGTTTTGTAATTCACTACCTGTCCCCACAGATAAGCCATTTTAAACGATGGAGGGGTGAATTGCATTCTCCAGCAAGGAGAAAAAATGAATACTTTTACATACGTCGGAACTATCGACGCATTCAGATCAGCCATGCACGATGCAGGCATTACACCGCCAGATGTTATTCACGCTGATGGGAAATTACACCGTTTTCATATTGCAGGTGACAAAGCAGGCACGCTGAATGGCGCGTATGTGCTGCACAGCAACGGACATCCAGCGGGTTATTTTGAAGACTTCAAACAAGGCATGAAAGTGACTTGGAAAATGGAAGGCAATCGCGCCCAATTCAGTGAGGTTGAGAAAGCGCAAATTGTCGCTGCAAATCTTCAACGTCAAAAAGAGCTTGAAGATAAACATCGCAAAGCGGCAGAAAAAGCGCGTTACATTTGGCGCAATGCACCACCAGCTATCACGCATCCGTATCTCACTCGCAAACAAATTCAGCCCCACGTTGCCAAAATCAACAAATACGGCGCATTAACTATCCCGCTATATAACGCGCAACTTGAATTGGTTAATTTGCAGTTCATTGATGTTGACGGTAACAAACGGTTTTTAAGCGGTGGGCAAAAGAAAAGCTGCTTTTGTTGGCTGGGTAGCCCAACTGAAACTCTTTTAATCGCTGAAGGTTTTGCTACGGCGGCGAGTTTGCACGAAAACAAAGGGCTGCAAACTTTCGTGGCATTTGACGCGGGTAATCTTGAAGCTGTGGCAAAAATCATTCGTTCCAAACTTCCAGATGCTCAAATCATCATTGCGGGTGATAACGATGAATCAGGCGTTGGACAAAAAGCAGCAAGCGCGGCGGCGCGTGCTGTAGGTGGGAAATTTATTATTCCAAAAGAAGTTGGTATGGACTGGAACGATGCTTTAACACAAGGAGTTTGTGATGGTCAGTAAATCAAACCAAGCTGTATTAGAATTGGAAGAAAAGTTTTTTTCAGACGAAAAAGTTGATTTCGACGTTGCCAATGTTGCCAATGTTGCCACTTTGGAAGCAGAAAAGTTTTTTTCAGGCGAAAAAGTTGATTTTGACGTTGCCAATGTTGCCGATGTTGCCACTTTGGAAGCAGAAAAGTTTTTTTCAGGCAAAAAAGTTAATTTCGACGTTGCCAATGTTGCCGATGTTGCCACCTTAGATTTGGACGATGCGGTTGATCCACTCGAACAAGCAATGAAAGCCCTCGATGATATTTTAGCCCGTTGCAGTAATGAACCAGGTTTGCTGGCGAGTGAAGCGTTCAAAGATGCTTACGCGCTGGTTTGTGAAGATGAAGCGTTGAAATTTGAGTACCGCACTAAATTGAAGAAAGCTAAACCATCAGCGGTGTTGATGTCGGCTTTTAAAGAATTAGAAGGTGAATCGGCTTCAGGCGATGGTGAGGGTAATGAATCCATTGCAAGTGAATTGATTGGCTTGGTAACGGCGCAGGGCAAATTATTCTTTGATGATAATGCCGACAAAGCCTATGTAACGGTAGTCATTCACGGCGTTGAACACACCATGGCAATCGGCAGTAAAAGTTTCAGTGATTGGC
>CAINDC010000103.1 GCA_903847275.1 uncultured Pseudomonadota bacterium | reverse complement strand
GCGATTGATGAATTCAGGACGGAATTTTGTCGAGACAATATCCATCACCGCATTTTTCATCACGCTATACAACGCTTCGCCCGATAACGCTTGAATCGTGTCCGAGCCGATGTTGGAAGTCATCACGATAATCGTATTTTTGAAATCAACCGTACGACCTTGACCGTCCGTCAAACGCCCATCATCCAAAACTTGTAACAAAATGTTAAACACATCGGGATGCGCTTTTTCGATTTCGTCGAGCAAAATCACGGAATACGGTTTGCGGCGCACGAGTTCTGTTAAATAACCGCCTTCTTCATAACCGACATAACCAGGCGGCGCACCGATTAGCCGCGCTACGGAATGTTTCTCCATAAATTCCGACATATCAATCCGCACCATTGCGTCTGGTGTATCGAACAGAAATTCGGCTAACGCTTTGCACAATTCGGTTTTTCCCACGCCTGTTGGCCCTAAAAACAAAAACGAACCATTCGGACGATTCGGATCAGAAAGACCTGCGCGGGAACGGCGAATTGCATTACTCACCGCTTCTAAGGCTTCATTTTGTCCGATAACGCGCTGTTTCAAATGTGCTTCCATTTGCAGCAATTTTTCTTTTTCGCCTTCGAGCATTTTTGAAACAGGAATCCCCGTCCATTTCGATACAATTTCAGCAATTTCATCTTCAGTCACTTTATTTCGCAATAAAGTCATTTTTGACATATCAACGGTTGCCATCGCGGCAATTTGTTTTTCAAGTTCAGGAATTACGCCATATTGCAATTCTGACATTCTCGCTAAATCATTGCTACGACGAGCCGTTTCAACTTCGGCACGCGCTTGTTCGAGTTTTTCTTTAATGGCGGCTGAACCTTGCAACGCGGATTTTTCGGCTTTCCAAATTTCTTCTAAATCCGAATACTCTTTTTCAAGTTCGCCAATTTCTTGTTCCAAAATTTGCAGACGTTTTTTCGACGCGGCATCTTTTTCTTTTTTGAGCGCAACTTGTTCGATTTTCAGTTGAATTAAGCGACGATGCAATTTATCCATCACTTCGGGTTTTGAATCAATTTCCATTCGAATTCGACTGCCGGCTTCATCAATTAAATCAATCGCTTTATCAGGCAATTGACGGTCGGCAATGTAACGATATGAAAGCGTCGCCGCCGCGACAATCGCAGGGTCGGTAATATCTACGCCGTGATGCACTTCGTATTTTTCTTTCAAACCGCGCAAAATCGCAATTGTGTCTTCAACGCTGGGTTCATCAACTAACACTTTTTGAAAACGTCGCTCTAATGCTGCGTCTTTTTCGATATATTTGCGATATTCGTCCAACGTCGTCGCACCAACGCAATGCAGTTCACCACGCGCCAACGCAGGTTTGAGCATATTGCCCGCATCCATCGCACCTTCAGCTTTACCTGCGCCAACCATCGTGTGCAATTCGTCAATAAACAAAATGACCGAACCTTCTTGCTTCGCTAAATCGTTTAAAACCGCTTTCAAACGCTCTTCAAATTCACCACGAAATTTTGCTCCCGCAATCAACGCCGCCATATCAAGCGATAGCACTTTTTTGTGCTTCATACCTTCTGGCACTTCGCCGTTGATAATCCGTTGCGCTAAACCTTCGACAATCGCCGATTTACCGACACCAGGCTGACCGATTAAGACAGGATTATTTTTTGTTCGACGTTGCAACACTTGAATCGTGCGGCGAATTTCGTCATCACGCCCAATCACAGGGTCGAGTTTGCCCTGTTCAGCGCGTTCGGTTAAATCAATTGTGTATTTTTTCAAGGCTTGGCGTTGGTCTTCGGCGTTGGCATCTTGCACCGTTTCGCCCCCGCGTAATTTTTCAATCGCGCTTTCAAGCAAGGTTTTTGAAATGCCGTGACTTTTAAAAATTTCGGTTAATGAACCTTTTTCGTCTGCAATCGCCAACAAAAACAATTCGCTGGAAATAAACGTATCATTCCGTTTTTGTGCGAGTTTGTCGGTGATATTTAATAATCGGTCGAGTTCATTTGATAAGCGTACATCGCCGCCCGTACCGCTTACGCTTGCCAATCGATTGATTACCGCAAGCGTTTCAGCGCGTAACGTTGGAACGTTGATGTTACTTTGTGCGAGCAACGGTTTGACGCTGCCGCCTTCTTGGTCGATTAACGCCAATAATAAATGTGCCGCTTCAATAAATTGATGATCTTTGCCTAATGCTAAACTTTGCGCGTCCGCAATAGCTTCGTGAAATTTACTGGTTAATTTGTCCATTCTCATTGTATTGCTCTCGATAAAGTGATTTTAATTACTACGGATATAATGCAAAAATAAAAAATTTCAACGAGTGGTGAAAAACAATTGGAAGTTTTCGTACTTTTAATGGTGGAAGATGAATAGAAAAATTAGCGCGTACCATAAACGACAATGGTTTTACCATGAGATGCAAGCACGCCTTTGAGTTCTAATTCTTTCAATACACGCCCTGCCATTTCACGCGAACACCCGACAATCCGCCCAAGTTCTTGTCGTGAAATATGTAACTGCATTCCATCGGGATGTGTAATGGCATCGGGGGATTTACATAAATCCAGTAATGCACCAGCAATCCGTCCTTCAACATCAATAAATGCTAATTCACATAATTTTCGACTAGTTGCTAACAATCGCCCCGATAATTGTTCGCCGATTAAATATAAAATATCGGGCGCACAGTAGAGTAATTCTTTACGCAAAAGCTCTTTAAATCGAACATAACTGATTTCAGCTAATACACACGGCTCACGGGTTCGCACATTGACTTTGCGAGTTTCTAAACCTTTGAAAATTCCAATTTCGCCAATAAATTCATGCTTGTTCAAATGGGTGCGATTAAAAGTGTGGGGGAATTCCATAACAGTTACGCCGCGACTGAACTACTCCAGTATTCTTGCCAATCATCATTGGCTCTAACAACTCGAAGCCTCAACATTGACTCGACATTATCAGTTATCCACCATG
>CAINDC010000102.1 GCA_903847275.1 uncultured Pseudomonadota bacterium | reverse complement strand
TGGAATAAGAGAATGGACTTGTGCCGAGTGTGGCACGACGCATGACAGAGATGTTAATGCGGCTAAGAACATTCTCGCGCTTGGACATAAGCGTCTAGCTGTAGGAATCACCGCCTCTTTAGGGCGGTGAGGATGTCAAAAGAAATCAATGATGATTTTGATGGTGTTGATAAAGTCGAAATTATTGAGATTTTGACTATGGAAGATAAAAAATGAAAAAAGTCGCTTCTCTACGCTACGGCGTAATTTTCAAAAAAGCCTTTTGTGATGTAACGGTTTTTAAAGGTTTTGTGCGTGACATTTTGGGAATTAACCTTGAGATTGACAAAGTTGAAACTGAAAAAGAATTTGAACATCCTGTCGGGCGAGTTAAACCTGAATTTGATTTGTTTGCCGAAGATAAAAAAAACCGTGTGATTGTGGACATTCAACATGAAAAACACAGCGACCATTACGACAGATTTTTACATTATCACTGCGCGGCAATTTTAGAACAAATCCCGAATTCAAAAGATTATAAACCGCCACTTGCTGTTTATACGATTGTAGTTTTAACGTCAGGAGATACGCATAAATGTGATGTGTCAGTGATTGATTTTGACCCTAAAAAAATAAATGGCGAACCATTAGGGATTATCAAACACAAAGTGATTTTTATTTGTCCGAAATATATCAACGACAATACACCAGAACTTTTTCGAGAATGGCTGCGGGTAATTAACGAAAGTTTGACAGAGCAAATTGAAGAAACCGCTTACAAATTGCCAGAAGTGCAAAAAATCATTGAACACATTGAACAAGAAGATATTTCGCCACAAGAACGTGCCATGATGATTGAGGAATATCACAGCGAAGAAATTCAAACGAATGCTATAAAAAAAGTAGGAAAAGCAATGCTCGAAAAAGGATTAGATATTTCAGGATTTTGTGAAATCACAGGATTTTCTTTTGAAGAAATTGAACAAGCAGATTCTAATTTATGACACGTCGATTTGAGAACAAACGCCGCCCTTTTATTTCATTGCCTCGCCACAAACGCGGTGATGCTTTTATTAAGATGAAAGGTGAAATTAAACGTGAAGCCGCACAATATGGCGGTATGTTCACCAGCCCTCTGATTCTTGATGAATCAAGGAACAGTCAAAGTTTTGATTTTTATTTTTTAGGGTTAGATAAGTTCACGATTTGGAATGCAACTATCACCACAGCATCCGTAGCTTTAGAAAATGCAGCGCATAATTTAGCTTATAAGCAAACCTTTGAAATGCTAACTCCTGAAGAATGGGAAGCCGAATGCAGAGTAGAATTTATCCCTGCTGACCGTTGCACTAAAACAGGAAAAATTTTAACGTACCAAATGCTTGAACGAGAGCAAAAACGCTATGACCAATTTGAAGGGGTAACGTTTTTTGAACAAATAGATAAGCTAGAAGCACAAATTATTGCTGAATCACCGCCACTAATTTACGAATTTTTTCAAACTGATTTGAGTTACAGCTATGGGATTGGATTGAACATTGTGTTGGATGCTGAAACTATCAATCGCAAAGTAATGGAGCAATCGATTATTAGATTCCGCGAATTGGGGGAGAAAAATTGGCAGGCAATAAATCCAGTTAAATTTGAGGAAAAACAAGATGGGAATGTTTGATAGTTTTTACACCAACGAAGGCAAAGAAATCCAAACGAAAAAACTTAACAACGAGTTAGCACATTATCATCTTGGTGATACCGCGCCAAATTACGAGTTAAATTTTGATGGTGCAACGGGAAATTACTATCTCATTGAAGATTATTTTGATGCGAGTGTAATTGTCATTAACAACATTTTCATTGACTATTTGATTGATGAAGATCACGAAAAATTAAAAATCAGTACAGCTGAACTTTTTAAAGTCTATTTATCGAATCACGAGCTTCTATCTTTGAAACTGAGTAACGTCATCAAAGAAAAACTAAATCCACAACGTACTGTTTTATCTAAAAAGTTGAATGCCGTTAAAGGCATATTGCGTGAGTATAAAATGGGTGCGATTAAAAGTGTGGGGGAATTCCATAACAGTTACGCCGCGACTGAACTACTCCAGTATTCTTGCCAATCATCATTGGCTCTAACAACTCGAAGCCTCAACATTGACTCGACATTATCAGTTATCCACCATG
>CAINDC010000101.1 GCA_903847275.1 uncultured Pseudomonadota bacterium | reverse complement strand
TTCAAAAGTCCTTCCATTCGTTCACGCAGTTCTGGATGTTCATTTAGGCGGTTGAGGAAAATTTGGTCGTTTTTAGTCATGGTTTCTGTCAATTTAAATAACGATATTCTACTAAATTCCCCACACTTTTAATCGCACCCTGTTCAAATAGGTTAAAACTAACTCATGACCTAATTCACCATCTTCATCTTCAGCAAGAATGGCTACTGAACCTTCCATAATAAAAAATAACCGATCACCAATGTCACCAATTTTAATAATGTCCACTTTGCTTGGGTACTTTTTCTGATGGCAGAATTTAAGGAAGGCGGTGAGAGATTCTTGGTAAGGCAAGTGGCTATAAACAGATTTCATAATGTAGAGTAACTCTGGAAACGGAAATAATACGGCGCGTTGCTTTTTTTTGTGGTTCTAGCATAATGCTATTTTACCTATTTTCTGTGACTTTCTATGAAAAAATATCCTATTAAAAAAATGTACGTTGCTGTTTTAAGCCTTGCGTTAATTGTTGGCTGTTCAGATGAAAAAGCACCTGCAAAGAATAGCGTTGCTCAAAAAACACCCATTAGTCATACGTTGCTTGGCGCGAAGGTGAGTGACGATGACAAGCAAAAATTTGAAAAGACATTTGAAAATCAATGCGTACAACGTGAGCTAAAAAATTCATCAAATCCTGACAATGATAAATCAAGGGTAAGCAAAGCCTGTGAATGTATTTCAACATTCATGATGAAAGATTTAACCGCGATTGAAGCAGAGAAGTTTTTAACAGAACATGAAAATGCTCAATCGTTAACGATTAAATATGAAAATGCTGCGTATCATTGTTTACAGCAAAAAGCCCCACCTCCAGCAGCCCATTTATTTGGTAAGCAGTAACTTTCTGTTAAAATGCTCAAGTTCAAATAATTTTCCTTTTTATCCTTTTTAGAGACCAGAATTATGGCTTTTGTTGTTACTGAAAATTGCATTAAATGTAAATTTACCGATTGTGTCGATGTATGTCCTGTTGATTGCTTCCATGTAGGTCCAAATTTTTTGGTAATCGATCCCGATGAATGTATTGACTGTACTTTGTGTGAACCAGAATGTCCTGCAAATGCTATTCATGCTGAAGATGAGTTACCAGAGGGTCAAGAACAATTCGCTGCGTTGAATGCTGAATTATCAAAAATTTGGCCCATCATTACTGACGTTCAAGATGCGATGCCAGATGCTGATGAATGGAATGGTAAAGAAGGTAAATTAGAGTTACTCGAAAGATAAGTTTTCTAATTTTCAAAACAAAAAATCCGCTTTTATAAGCGGATTTTTTTATTTACGATTTTTGGTTATATAACGCCATGACTTGTTTGACGTAGTTTTGCGTTTCTGGATACGGTGGAATCGAATTATTGTGACGTAACACTGAATTTTCGCCCGCGTTATATGCTGCTACGGCAAGATCTAAACTATTAGGAAATAAATCCATTAAGTGTCGTAAATAACGAGTTCCCCCGTTGATATTTTGCTCTGGATTATTACTATCTATCACACCAAAACGAATGGCTGTCGCTGGCATCAATTGCATTAATCCCACTGCCCCTGCTGATGAAACAGCATCAGGACGGTAAGCTGATTCTGCTTGAATAACGGCGTGAACCAATTTTGCATCGACTTGATGACGTTCTGCTGCTTGAGCGATTAAATTATTGAATTTAGCTTTATTCGGATTACTGTAAAACGAAGTGACCGTTGGTGGATACGGTGTATTGAAAAAAAGTGGTGGCGCATTTTTCGCTGGTACGGTAACTTTCATTTTACTTAATAATGCTACGTCGGTACGCGGTTTATCCGTGTAAATAACGTGCTTTTCAGTATCTTGATATTTGTAAAAATAGCCTGCCGTCTGTGTGGCTGGGCGCAGTGCAGCCGTTTTTATAATTGGTTTTTCTGTCGCTACAACAGATTTGTTGGTGTAAGTAATTACGCCATTACTGCCAACTACTTTTTTATAAATATCAGCGGTTGCCTCACCACAACATCCTATCATCAAAAAAATCACCACACCGTTACGCATACCAATACCTTTAACTCGTCTTTATCACCACTAAATTTGCGGCTTGAACCGCATTCCTGCGAGCTGTATCGGCAGAATTAGCAATTGCTAAAGCTACTCCCATGCGACGATTAACAAATGCTTCGGGCTTTCCAAATAAGCGCACGTCGGTATGCGGGACGCTTAAAGCGTGTTCTAAACCTTGATAAATGACACCTTGTGCGTCGATGGGACTTAAAATTACCGCACTCGCTCCAGCAATTTTTAATTGCGTATTAACTGGCAAACCTAAAATGGCGCGAGCGTGTAAATCAAATTCAGTTTGCACTTGCGTAAGTAACGTAACCATACCTGTATCATGTGGACGTGGACTAACTTCACTAAACCAAACGTCATCACCACAAATAAATAATTCCACGCCAAATAATCCTAATCCCCCCATTGCATCGGTGATTTTTTTTGCAATTTGTTGAGAATTTTTAATTGCTTGTTCAGTCATGGCTTGCGGTTGCCAACTTTCACGATAATCGCCATTTTCTTGAATGTGACCAATCGGTTCACAAAAATGTGTAACGACTTCACCATCTGAATTCAAAGCACGAACCGTTAATAATGTGATTTCAAAATCAAAATCAATTTTACCTTCAACAATGACTTTGCCCGTATCAACACGCCCACTATTTTTCGCGTAATCCCATGCAGCGGTTAATTCTTCTGGTGTTTTCACCATAGATTGCCCTTTGCCTGATGACGACATCGTAGGTTTAACAAAACATGGATAACCAATGCCATTTTCAACAGCCGTTTTCAATTCTTCAAACGATTCGGCAAACGCATACGATGAAGTCGGTACAGATAACGTTTCGGCAGCTAATGTGCGAATACCTTCTCGATTCATGGTAAGTTGAATGGCACGAGCATTTGGAACAACGGTGCAATTACCTTGCGCTTCAATTTCTGCCAATGCGTCTGTAGCGAGAGCTTCAATTTCAGGAATAATAAAATGAGGACGTTCTTTGGCGATTAAGGCTTTTAATGCTTCGCCATCTGTCATATCAATCACATAAGAGCGGTGAGAAACGGCGTGGGCAGGTGCATTTTCGTAACGATCAACAGCAATAACTTCCACCCCTAAACGCTGTAACGAAATCACTAATTCTTTACCTAATTCTCCACTGCCAAGTAACATCACTTTTGTTGCAGAAGACGTTAACGCGGAACCTAATTTCATATTTTTGACCTTGGATTTTTTGAGTGAAAAAGAATATGGCTTACAAATTGTAAAATTTAAAACATCCACATTCATTGCTGGGACTATCTATTTTTTCAGTGCATGACCTGCCAAATTTTTACCTAAATCCCAAATCGCCCCGCCCATTTTATGCGTTTCACCAATCGTTTTATCGAATGCGCTGATAATCGTGTCGTGGTCTTTTTGAGTTAAATTCAACGGCGGCAACAATTTCACCACGTTCATTCCGTGTCCTGCGACTTGGGTCAAAATGTGGTGTTCTTTGAATAATGGAATCGTCACCATTTGGCAGAACAAACCTTTATTTGCGGCTTCAAGCATTGCCCAACCCGCTTTGAGTTTTAAACTTTTTGGTGATTGGAATTCGACGGCAATCATCATACCTTTGCCACGAGCTTCTTTAAGTAATTCATAACGTGGTGTCATGGCGTTCAAATTGTTAATGATGTCAGTGCCGACTTTTAGGCTGTTTTCGACTAAATTTTCATTTTTCATGACTTCCAACGTAGCTAAACCTGCCGCCATCGCCATGTTATTTTTGGCAAAGGTTGAACCGTGAACGACAGCTCTGTCCATACGGTTATAAACGGTGTCCATGATTTTGGTGGTGATTGCCACGCCACCAACGGGAACAAATCCGCCTGATAACGCTTTCGCCATGCAAATCATATCGGGTTGCACATTCCAATGGTCGATTGCCCAAAATTTCCCTGTGCGACCTAAACCTGTTTGCACTTCGTCGGCAACAAACAGCGTGCCGTATTGTTTACACAAGCGTTCGACTTCGGGTAAATAATTGTCATCAGGTAAATTTACACCTTTGCCTTGAATCGGTTCGACGATAAATGCCGCCACATCTTTATTACTCAAGGCTTTTTCTAATGCCGCTAAATCATTGAACGGAATCGCTTCGCAATTTGGCAATAATGAACCGAACCCTTCTTTGAAAATGTTCTCACCGTTGAGCGACAACGCCCCCATTGTTAAACCGTGATAACCATGGTCGCAAAACACAATTTTGTCGCGTTTGGTCGTAAAACGAGCGAATTTAATCGCCGCTTCTACGGCTTCTGTTCCCGAATTACAGAAAAACATTTTGGTTAAATTTTCAGGCGTGGTTTTAAGAATTTCTTTTGCCAACAAACCGCTCAAAATTGATACGTCGAGTTGCACTAAATTTGGCAATTCTAAGGTCAGCGTTTCTTTTAAGGCTTCGATTACAGTAGGGTGATTTCGCCCAATCGCAAACACACCAAAACCGCTCAATAAATCGAGATATTCTGTGCCTTCTTGGTCGTAAAGATATTGTCCGGCCGCTTTTTTGTAATGGCGGTCATAACCAATGGTTTTTAAAACGCGCACCATTTGGTTGTTTAAAAATTGTTCGTGCAAATCGAATTTATCGTTGCTGTGTTCGTTTAAGAGGGTTTCGATACTAAAGGTCATAATTTTAAAAGGTTAGGAGTTGGAATTTTTCTTGTAATTCTTCTGCAGACAAAACGTCGTCGTATTCGTCTTTGTGGATTTTGCTAATTTTTAAATTGTCTTTGATGGATTTTAAAAAGTCTTTGAAATCAGGATTTTGATTGCAAAGTTTATCAATAGATTCCCAATCTAAATTTTCTTTTTGTTTGGCGGGGAAAATAACGCGACTGGCATCGGGGTCAGTAATATCTAAACGAATCACACCAATTCCAAACGAACCTGAAAGTCGTTTAATTTCTGATAAAAAATCTTCGTCTTCAGAAATTTCAGCTGCACACAAATAACCTTCGTGCGCCCAAGATGAATTTGAAACGGCTTGAAAAAAGGCTTCGCGTAAATTTGAGAAATTTAACTCTCGTTTCAGTTCAAAAGAATAAAGCCGCACATTCATAACGCCGAGAGCCTGACTTAATTCGATGGAACTTTGCGACCAATTTCCAATTGGAAACCAACAACCCACAATGTCAGGATGTAGCCATTCGCCAAATTCTTTTTTACCACTTTTGGAATGATTTATCGTTTTGCAATAAACGTTTAAATAAAACTTTGCAAAATACACAAGTAACGGGTGCAAATCTTTTTCGAGATACGTTTTTGTTGATTTACGCGGCGTTGGTTTTTCTTCTCGATATTGTTCTAAATCAATTTTAGTCACCATTTCCAGAAGATGATAATATCGAGGACGACTACCAGTGTATCCAAAGAGTTCGGTTGCATTTCCTACTCTTGCACTCAATGTTGCTTTGGGTGTTTTCCCTTCGCTACTTAATTCGGTAATGTAATTTTTTTCTTCTGCATATTTCCAAATTTCTTCAATGGATAAGGGAGTTTTAACTTCTGCTAAAACTCTTTGTGCAAGTTGTGTAAATGTTAACTTTGCCATTCTTAATAATTTTCTATTCCAAGGTTAAAATTAGTCACTAACGCAGAATTGCTGCACTTTTATTGTCGCCATAAAATAATTTCCTCGCATAAAAAAATGATGATATTTTACTTGACGAATATTTTTTCAACAAAATTGCAACACTACCTGGTTGCGGATTAACAGTTTCCATTATCCCGCTATTTTGAAGTTTGATGTACTACATTGGTTTGTGGATTATCCTCCACCCACAAAATTCCCCCATTTTTAATTGCACATGCCAACCATTGCAACGCAATGATAGGAATTGCCGAATCAATTTCGTTACGTTCCATCATTTTGTAAGCTTCCTCGAATGGTACAGCACGCACTAAAATATCTTCGTTTTCATCTTTCACGCCATGAATCCCCCCCACATTTTCACTATTTACTAAACCACAAAACAACGTAATTTTTTCAGACGAACCACCAGGCGATAAATAAAATGAATTGATATGAATTAAATCCAGAATTTCACAACCTGCTTCTTCTAAAGATTCACGTCGCGCAACATCTTCAGCGGATTCTCCATCCTCCATAATACCCGCTACAATTTCAATCAACCACGGCGTGTTGATAGGGTCATCAACCGCACCCACCCGAAATTGTTCAATCAAAATGACTTCGTCACGTTTTTTATCGTACAAAACCACCGCAACACAATTTCCACGCACAAATAATTCGCGTGTCATTTCTTCACTCCAGCCACCTGCAAATAACGTATGTTGCAAACGTTGTTTTTCCATACTGAAAAAACCGTTGTACACAGTGTCTTTGTTTAGAATTTTCACATCTTTTTTCATGTTATAATCGCGCCAAATCAAGGTTTTAAAGGAAAAATAGATGCCGCACGATAGACCAATTTCACCGCATTTACAAATTTACACCCTGCCACTCACGGGAATAATTTCAATCTGTCATCGTTTGACTGGTGTATTTTTAAGCATCGGTTTAATCGGTTTCGTTACGATATTATGGCAAATCCGAAACGGAATGTTGTCTTATCTACAAATGCAATCCATGTTGCAATTTTTTCCCGTAAAACTTCTAATTGCGGGTTTTATTTACGCCCTTATTTTTCATTTATGCCATGGTATTCGGCATTTAATCTGGGACGTGGGATACAGTTTTTCGAGTGAAATGTTGACACGCTACGCTCTGATAGAAATTTTCGCATCTCTTTTTTTGAGTATTATTGTGCTGGTGGTACTTTTATGAAATCGGGTACGCATCATTGGGCAATGCAGCGACTCACCGCGATTTTATTGATTCCATTGTGTTATTGGTTAATCACATTTTTGCAGCTTTGTTTACACGCAAATTATTTTGAAATGAAGGAATGGTTGGCTTCCCCAATAAATCAAATTGGTTTGAGTGCGTGGTTATTGGTTGTGTTTTATCACGCAGCACTTGGATTACAAATGGTTTTAGAAGATTACATTTCACATCGCGGCAAACAATTTATTGCTATTTGGATTTCAAATTCTGTGTTTGCTGGACTTGCCATTAGTTCAATCATTCTCTTACTTCATGGATAGATACTTATGTTAATGAAAACGCCTGCTTTTATTCTCGATGAAACACAGTTGCTAACAAACTTAAACATCTTGGCTGATATTCGGAAAAAATCGGGTTGCAAAGTGCTTTATGCAATGAAAGCTCTGCCTTGTTCTCGTGTGTTAGAAATTGCTAAACCGTTTGTCGATGGATTTGCAGTAAGTTCGTTATTTGAAGCGCAACTCGCTCAAGAAATTTTAAATGGACAAGGCGAAGTTCATTTAACAACGCCCGCGTTAATTGCAGATGAACTTTATGAATTAACCACGTTATGTACACACATCAATTTCAATTCACTCACGCATCACAATCGCTATGCGCCAATTGTTGAAACACAAGCCAAAATGGGTTTGCGTGTTAATCCCAAATTGTCATTTCTAACCGATGAGCGATATAACCCCTGTCGGCAAAATTCTAAATTAGGCATTGATATTGATACGCTGTGGCAATCGAATTGTTTAGAATTAGAACAAGTCAGCGGGCTACATTTTCACACTGTTTTTTCAGCAACTGATTTCACGCCGTTATTACAAACCATCGAAAAATTGCGGCGTTACTTTGGAAATCAATTAGAAAAATTACAGTGGCTCAATTTTGGTGGTGGTTATTTATTCCACAGTATTTCTGATTATCAGCCATTTATTGATTTGGTCATTGAATTACGTCGTGAATTAAAAGTCGAAATTTATATCGAATTAGGCAAAGGTATTGTTGGCAATGCGGCTTCCATTGTGGCGAGTATAATTGATGTTTTCGAGAGTGATGGTAAAACCGTGGCGATTTTAGACACGTCTATAAATCATAATCCCGAAGTCTTTGAATATCAGCGTTCGCCAACGGTTTTGGAACATAATTCTAACGGACGTTATAACGTGATTTTAGCGGGGGGAACGTGTTTAGCAGGTGACGTTTTTGGCGAATACCGTTTCAAACAGCCATTAGAATTAGGCGATAAAATCACTTTTGAAAATGTAGGAGCCTATACGTTAATTAAAGCGCATCGTTTTAATGGGCATAATTTCCCCGATATTTATTTGCAACACGCCAACGAAAAATTGGAATTACTTAAACAATATACTTATCAAGATTATCAGCAACAATGGTCAATGACCGCTGCGAAAATCTAACATTCTTAACATCAAACTATTTACTTACGAATAAACAAATGACAACGACTCAACAACGATTATCAGAACTTTTCGACACGCTGCCTCAACATGAACAAGATATTTTATTAGTTTTGGCAGTAATTTACGCACCCATTGGACAATTGAATTTACAACATACTTTAAAAGCTGCTGGATTGGATTCGATGACAATGAAAGCCGTAAATCGGGATTTTCAAGAACGTTTTCAAAAAATGGGTTTTGTTATAGGTTCACACGATGGCTGGTATTGTCATCGTGATATTTCTGAAACGTTGATGCGAACTGCGATAACCAAACCGTGGTTTACGAAATTGGCACAAAACCTCATCATGGAAAAAGAGGGCTCTTCTTATATGCCCGCTAAATTCATGGTGTTGCATCAAATGAAAAAATTACGTTTGTTTCTTTATCAAAATAATGAAACGGGCTTTGCAGCGAATATCGCGGTGTTATATCAAGATTATCCAGACCATTTCTCTGAACTTATTCAACAACTCTTTTTTGAGCATTTTGATCGTGAATGGTTTGCGGGATTACCCGAAAAAATTCGTTTTTTGGTTTTGAAATACTGTTTAGATGACGATTATTTAAATTTTGAGTCAAAATCTAATGCGAAAAAAAATGGGCTTTATGCGTTGCTAGAACAATCATTTGGGCAAACAAAACCAAATGATTTAGACATTCGACACACTATCATTGAGCAACGATTATTTCGAGGCAACGAAAAAGAAGCCATTGAATGGTTGCAAGATGATAGTTCAGCTGATGGTCTGAAACTTCACGCGATATTAGCGATATGGCACAACCGTTATGATGATGCGCTTGATTTTTTTAATGCCGCTTTAAAAATCCTTAGAAAAGGCAACAAGCGTCACGCAACACTTGGCGGTTTGTATGACTTTTTTTATGGATTGATGTTATTTCGGAGTCGCACATTAACGAATTTACAGCAGCTACGACAGTATTTGTCGATTTTTTATAATAAAGGTCGAATCATGTCGCCATTAAATCGGATGTTATTCGATTCGTTAGATATTTATCAGGGAAATGAAACTATTGAAAGTTCAACAATGTTGATTAAACGAAGTTCCGCTTATGAAAATTTAGTACAAGTTTTATTACTGCATTGGTTGGACGAAACGGATCGAATCAATAGTCCGACACAGCAGGTTATTTTCCTCGCACCGTTAGCAAATTATTGCCAAGTTGCTCAAGAATTAAATCATGTTTGGTTCGCTGCAATGAGTTCTGCGTTATTGCAACGAATCGGTTATCCGCATAAAACCTGTGACAAAATTGCAAAATACTATGTTGACGTTCCATTTTTACATTTGATTGATGCTTTTCCACGCACTGCGGCATGGGAACGCGCATTAGAAGCCTTGAGCCAAGTTAATACATTACCCTCAGCGGTTGAATCCGCCGCACCATTAGAATTAAGAATGATTTGGACGCTACGGTTGGATGATGGAGTTGCACTCGAACCCAAAGAGCAACGCATGAGTAAAAATGGCAGTTGGTCGAAAGGACGGGCTGTCGCGTTGAAACGTTTGCACAGTGAGTTAAATACGTTTGAGTATTTGACCGAACAAGATCAGCGTATTTGCAAAAAAATTCAGATTAGTCGAAACGACGAGTATTACAGCTATTACTCGAATGATACGTATGTTTTGCCCGAAGAAGCGTTATTTGAAGCGGTTGGACATCCGAATATTTATTGGGCAACGCAAGTGCAATATAACGCACCAATTGATATTCAAACGGCGACACTCCAACTTTTAGTCCAAGAACAAGATGATAAATTGCATTTGTCTTTGATACCTCAAATTACGCGTGATGCTCAAATTGTGATTCAAAAAACGGCGACGGGTGTTTTGTTATATGACATCAATGAACAGCATCGGCAAGTCGCTTCAATTTTAGGTGAAAAAGGTTTAACGATTCCTGTCAGCGCACGGCAACGAGTAATGGATTCGATTTCATCAGTAGCATCAATGTTGACGGTGCAATCAAACATGGTCGGTATGGCAACACAAGCTGAATCGGTTGATGTGGACAGTCGTTTACATTTGCATTTGCAGCCGATGGGTCAAGGCATTCAAATGGAAGTATTTATACAACCATTTTTCGACGGTGGACCTTTATATAAACCTGCCACAGGTGGGACAACCGTATTAGCAGATATTGATGGCAAACAATTACAAACTACTCGTGATTTTGACATCGAAAAACAACATATTGTCGAATTGCTTGATGGTTGTCCCGATTTACCACCCGAAAATTCGTTGAAATGGTCACTCGAAGATGCAGATGTCGCTTTAGAAACGCTGTTAAATTTACAAAATTTAGGTGAATTTGCCGTATTGGAATGGCCAAAGGGTAAAAAAATTCGTTTGAGTCGTGAACTCGGTTTATCGCAAACTCGTTTTTCTGTTCGTCATGAACAAAATTGGTTTAGCGTCGAAGGTGATTTGCAAATTGACGACGGGCAAGTGTTGGATATGCAACGTTTAATGAGTTTATTGGCAAATTCGTCGAGTCGTTTTTTACAATTAGAAGATGGGCAAATCGTCACACTCACCAAAGAATTGCGTCAGCGTTTAGATGATTTACGCGGTGTTGGTGAAGTCAAAGACGACAAAGTGCAATTTCACGCACTCGCAGCCCAAACGTTGGACGAAATTACCAACGGTATGGAAATCAAAGCCAGCAAACCCTGGAAAGACCAGCTTAAAAAACTAGATCAATTAGTAGATTTAAAACCTCAAGTGCCTTCGACGTTACAAGGTGAATTACGAGATTATCAACATGAAGGTTTTGTGTGGATGAGTCGTTTAGCACATTGGGGCGCAGGTGCGTGTTTAGCCGATGACATGGGTTTGGGGAAAACGATTCAGTCGTTGGCGTTAATTTTATCGCGTGCGCCAAATGGAGCGACCTTGATTCTCGCGCCAACGTCTGTTTGTATCAATTGGGCAGAAGAAGCCGCGCGTTTTGCTCCGACGTTGAATGTTCAAATTTTCGGCAACGGCGACCGCCAAACAATGCTTAATAATGCGGGCGCATTTGATTTGATTATTTGTAGTTACGGATTATTGCAAACGGAAGGCGAGCGGTTGCAAGAAGTTGAATGGCACACGTTGATTGCTGATGAAGCGCAAGCGATTAAAAACGGTATGACGAAGCGTTCAAAAGCAGCAATGGCATTGAAAGCTGATTTTAGAATGGTGACAACAGGTACACCGATTGAAAACCATTTGGGTGAATTGTGGAATTTATTCAATTTTATCAATCCGAGTTTGCTGGGTTCATTGGCACAATTTAATGAACGTTACGCGAATCCAATTGAAAATAATCACGATCACAACGCGCAACAACGCTTGAAAAAAGTGTTACGTCCATTCGTATTGCGCCGTTTGAAAAATGATGTGTTGACCGAATTGCCAGCGCGTACTGAAGTTACATTGCATATTGAATTAAGCAATGAAGAACGTGCATTTTATGAAGCCTTGCGTCGTGATGCGTTGAAAGTCATGCAAGAAGCACAAACGAAAGGCGGAAATCAGCAATTACAAGTGTTGGCGGAAATTATGAAGTTGCGCCGCGCGTGTTGTAATCCACGTTTAGTAATGGAAGACAGCCCGTTGATGAGTTCAAAATTGGAAGCCTTTGAAGAATTGGTTGATGAGCTTCTCGATAATAAACACAAAGCATTGGTTTTCAGTCAATTCGTTGGGCATTTGACGTTAATTCGAGAATTACTCGATAAAAAGAAAATTCCTTATCATTATTTGGACGGTTCAACGCCTGTCGCGCAACGCAAAAAAGCCATGAATGCCTTTCAAGCAGGTGATGGCGATTTGTTTTTAATTAGTTTGAAAGCGGGCGGTACGGGTTTGAATTTAACCGCAGCAGATTATGTAATTCACATGGATCCATGGTGGAATCCAGCAGTTGAAGATCAAGCTTCTGACCGAGCGCATCGGATGGGACAAAAACGTCCAGTAACGATTTATCGTTTGGTTGCGAAAGACACGATTGAAGACAAAATTGTCGCGTTGCATCATCAAAAACGTGATTTGGCGAATAGTTTATTGGAAGGTGGCGAATTGAGTGGAAAAATGTCAGTAGATGCGATGTTAGCGTTGTTGCGTGATGTGGAATTACCGTGAAATTTGAATTGAGTAACTTTTATGTTGTCTGAATTTTCGTTAATTGATAAATTTTTCAAAAAAAACGCGCCTAAAAATCCAGAAACTCGTTTAGGAATTGGCGACGATTGTGCGTTGTTGTCGATTCCAAGCGGTTATGAATTGGCAATCACGACCGACACGATGGTTGAAGGCGTGCATTTTTTCTCCGATGCAAATCCCGCGCAGTTGGGACATAAATTATTGGCAGTAAATTTGAGTGATTTAGCCGCGATGGGCGTAAAACCTTTGGCTGTTACGCTTGCATTGACGTTGCCAAGTATTGATGAACGTTGGTTGAGCGAATTTTCCGAAGGATTTTTGACGTTGGCGAAATTTTACAATGTCGATTTAATTGGTGGCGACACCACGAAAGGCGCGTTGACGTTGACCGTGCAAGCAATGGGTTTGGTGCCAAATGAACAAGCGTTGAAACGTTCCACCGCGCAAGTTGGCGATTTGATTTACATAACGGGATTATTAGGTGAAGCGGGTTTAGGGCTGAAAATCAAACAAGGTTACGCTTGCCAATCTGAAAATGCGTTGATTCGTTTTCATGAACCGATGCCGCGCATTGAAATCGGTTTAGCATTACGCGGAATTGCGAGCGCGTGCATTGATATTTCAGACGGATTAGTCGGCGATTTAGGACATATTTTGAACCAAAGCGGCGTGGGCGCGTGTGTCGATTTCGATAAATTGCCGCTTTCCGACGACGTGAAACGCTACATTGAAAATACGGGCGATGAATTCATGCCGCTAATTTCTGGCGACGATTACGAATTGTGTTTTACCGTGCCGCCAAGCAAAATAACTCTTGTACCGAAAAACTGTACGGCGATTGGCATTATTGAAAAAGAATCGGGTTTGCGTTTAAAAAAATTTGGTCACATTCAAACATTCACGGCGAAAGGTTATGAACATTTTTCTTGAACATTACGGCAAAAATCAACTTACTCGTAAAACGATTCTAACTAATCCGATTTTGTTTTTAGCGTTTGGTTTTGGTTCGGGTCTAGTCAAAAAAGCTCCTGGAACGTGCGGCACATTGGCGGCAATTCCCGTTTATTTACTGTTCGCGCAAACGCCGTTTTGGTTTTATAGCGTGTTGACGATTATCGTGTCGTGGGTCGGCATTAAAATTTGTAATGACGCGGCAAACTTGCTCGGCGAACATGATTTTAATGGCATCGTGTGGGACGAAATAGCGGGTTATTTGATTACGATGTGGTTTGTGCCGTTCAGTTGGTCGGCGGCGATTTTGGGTTTTGTGTTGTTTCGCTTTTTTGATATTTTGAAACCATTTCCGATTAAATGGGTCGATAAACACGTTCACGGTGGTTTTGGAATTATGCTTGATGATGTTTTAGCAGGGTTTGCAGCGGGTGTAGTGTTGTTGATGTGTAAATATATTGGTGTGTAAATAACAACCAGAATGGTTTTTCCGCATTTCCCAAAAGAATAAATTCCCCCGCAAAAAGTAACGAGGGAATTTACTTCGTTGCAGATTTAAAAATTAAGCTGCAAAATTTTTCGCGGCAAAATCCCAATTAACTAAAGCCCAAAAAGCTTCCAAATAGGCAGGACGCGCATTGCGATAATCAACATAATAAGCGTGTTCCCAAACATCACACGTCAAAATTGGTGTTTGACCTGTTGTCAACGGGCAACCTGCATTGCCAGTGCTAACTAACGCCAAACTACCATCAGCGTTTTTAACAAGCCACGCCCAACCAGAACCGAAAGTTGTCACAGCCGTTTTAGTGAATTCTTCTTTGAACTTTGCAAAAGAACCAAACGTTGCGTTAATTGCATCACCCAATTCGCCAGTAGGTTCACCACCAGCATCTGGAGCTAAACAGTTCCAATAAAACGTATGATTCCAAACTTGCGCGGCATTGTTAAAAATTCCGCCCGTTGCTTTCACAACGATTTCTTCTAACGATAAATTTTCAAATTCAGTTCCAGGAACTAAATTATTTAAATTTGTGACGTAAGTTTGATGATGTTTACCGTGGTGAAATTCTAAGGTTTCAGCTGAAATATAAGGGGCAAGGGCATCTTTTTCAAACGGTAACGCAGGTAATTCAAAAGTCATAACAATCTCCTAAAAGTAAATAATAACCAAGTAATTTAATACAGATTAACTTTAGCATTGATTAGCGATTAAATAAAATTTTAACGATGCTCAAGAATCGATAATAATCAGAAAAATTACGATTTACTATATAAACTAGGGGTTAAATCCTTGCAAAAACTTCAAATAACCAGTGTTCTAATGGTATATTGCCCATAATAAAAACAAGAAAAAATGTAGTTCTAACCAGGAGAGTTCTTAATGATTAACGAAAGTGTTGATAAGTCAAAACGGCAGTTTCTGACGACGGCATTAACCGTTGTGGGTGCGGTCGGCACAGGCTATTTAGCAGTTCCTTTTTTGTCGCAAATGCAACCAAGTGTAAAAGCTATGGCAGCAGGTGCGCCCGTTGAAGTAGACATCAGTAAAATAGAAGCTGGACAATTGATTCGTGTCGCGTGGCGTGGAAAACCTGTCTGGGTATTACAACGTTCACCTGAAGTTTTAGCAACATTAACGACATTAGACACTAAATTGAGTGATCCGCAATCGAATCAATCAAGTCAACCTGAATCAAGTAAAAATCCCGTGCGTTCGATGAAACCAGAAATTTTTATCGCCGTTGGATTGTGTACGCATTTAGGTTGCTCACCCACTTTTAGACCTGAAGTTGCACCACATGATTTAGGTGCAGATTGGAAAGGTGGTTTTTTCTGTCCGTGTCACGGTTCGTGGTTTGATTTGGCAGGACGTGTTTATAAAGGCGTTCCTGCACCGACAAATTTAGAAGTTCCGCCTTATCGTTATATTACTGACACGCAAATTATTATTGGCGAAGAGGAGAAAGCGGCATGAATTTAAAACCAACTCGTTTAAGAATGTGCGGTAATTGGGTTTTAGACCGTTTTCCACTCGCGCAAGTTTGGAATGAACACATGGCGCACTATTACGCGCCAAAAAACTTTAACTTTTGGTATTTCTTTGGCTCACTGGCGTTATTGGTTTTGGTCAATCAATTTGTCACTGGCATTTTGCTTACAATGAATTACAAACCTGATGCAAAATTTGCGTTTGATTCGGTTGAATACATTATGCGTGATGTGAATTGGGGCTGGTTAGTGCGATATATGCACTCAACAGGCGCATCGGCATTTTTCATTGTTGTTTATTTACACATGTTTCGAGGCTTACTTTACGGTTCATTTAAACAACCGCGAGAATTGATTTGGATTTTCGGGATGTTGTTATTTGTCGCGTTAATGGCAGAAGCATTCATGGGCTATTTGTTACCTTGGGGACAAATGTCTTATTGGGGCGCACAAGTTATTATTTCACTATTCAGCGCAATTCCCGTGATTGGCGACGATTTAGCCTTATGGATTCGCGGTGATTATGTTATTTCTGATGCGACCTTGAACCGATTTTTTGCCTTTCACGTTATCGCGGTGCCGTTGGTTTTAGTGTTACTTGTTTTTATGCACATCGTAGCGTTGCACGAAGTTGGCTCGAATAATCCAGACGGCGTAGACATCAAAAAATCAAAAGATCCTTGGGGACATCCAGTTGACGGTATTCCATTCCACCCCTATTACACGGTGAAGGATGTTGTTGGTGTGGCGGTATTTATGATTTTCTTTGCGACAATCATTTTCTATATGCCAGAAATGGGCGGTTACTTTTTAGAACACGCTAACTTTATTCCAGCTGATCCAATGAAAACGCCTGAACACATTGCGCCTGTTTGGTATTTCACGCCGTTTTATTCGATTTTGCGTGCGATTCCAGACAAATTCGCGGGCGTAATTGGTATGGGCGGTTCGATTGTAGTGTTGTTTTTATTACCGTGGCTCGATCGTGGTCAAGTAAAATCAATCCGTTATCGTGGTGGTATTTATAAAAAAGCGTTGATGTTGTTCGTTGTGAGTTTTATTGCCTTAGGGTATTTAGGTACACAACCTGTTACGCCATTAGCGACAATCATGGCGCGTATTTTTACGGCGTATTATTTTGGATTTTTCTTATTGATGCCTATTTATACTCGCTGGGAAAAACTCAAACCCGTACCAAGTCATCTTACGACGCAACCGACTTTGGAAGAACGTATTCCAGATATGATTGCAGTATTTAATGAAGTAATTAAAACAGAATCTGTCACCACAGAAGAGGGTGCAACGGAATTGAAACAACGCTTTAATCCAACAGGCGCGAAAAATGTGTTGATTCGCACGGCAAAAAATTTGAAAGAGAGCCTCGACTGATATGAAAAAATTACTTTCATTGTTTTTATTAGTGTTGTCGGTCAATGTCTTTGCTTCGAGCGGTGTTGAATTGCAAGATGCAAATGTTGATTTAACCGATAAAGTATCGTTACAACGTGGCGCGAAATATTTTGTAACCTATTGTTTGGGCTGCCATTCAGCAAAACAAATTCGTTATTTACGGGTTGCTAACGATTTGGGATTGGATGAAAAACACGTTTTAGATGACATTGCCCCAGAAGGTGCGGGTATTTATGACCAATTACATTCGGCGATGAACAAGCATGACGCTGAGAAATGGTTTGGCACGCAACCACCTGATTTGTCATTGGTTGCACGTTCACGCGGTGCTGATTGGCTTTACAGCTATTTGAAAGGTTTTTATGTTGATAAAAATCGTCCATTCGGTGTGAATAACGCGATTTTTGAAGATGTTGGTATGCCGAATCCATTGTGGCAATTACAAGGTGAACAAAAACCTGTCTTTGTTAATGACGGTGAAAGACGCGTTTTAGACAAATTAGTGAGTGCAAGTGTAGGAACACAATCCCCTGAAGAATTCGATAAAACAGTCAATGATTTAGTGAATTTCTTAGTTTATGTCGGCGAACCCGTCCAACTTGAACGTCAAAAAATGGGCAAATATGTATTGTTTTTCTTATTTGTTTTCTTGGCTATCGCGTATTTATTGAAAAAAGAATACTGGAAAGACGTGCATTAAATCGGTATTTTGCGGCGAAAAATAAGTGTATTTTTCGCCGCCCCGAAAATATGTCAATCGTGTATAATGCAGCCTGTTTTTATGGTTTTTTCCCTTCTTAAGAGGTTGTTTTTGTGACCAATATAGCTACTCGTAAATCTGTTATGACTCTCTATTCTTCACCTGATTGTGTTATGAGCCATTGCGCTCGATTTGTGTTGGAAGAAAAAGGTATTGCTGCCGACATCGTATATTACGACCCTGAAAATGCACCTCAAGATTTGTTAGAGGATAATCCAAGCGGCGTTTCTCCAACGTTGATTGAACGTGATTTAGTGCTTTATGATTCACGCATCATCATGGAGTATTTGGACGAGCGTTTTCCACATCCGCCATTGCATCAAATGGATCCTGTTTCGCGTGCTAGCGCACGAATGTTAATTAAACGTATCGATCAAGAATGGTATGTTTTACTTGATGATGTATTGCACACAGGTGAAAAAAAATCAGCAAAAGCAAAGAAAACATTACGTGAAAGTTTGTTAAACGCAGCTTCAATCTTTGCCGCACGTCCGTATTTTATGAGTGAAGAATTTTCGTTAATTGACTGTGTGGTTGCGCCGTTATTGTGGCGAATGCCAAGTATCGGTATTGATTTAAAAGATGCTCAAGATGACGTTATCAACAATTACGCACAACGTATGTTTAATCGTCCAGGATTTAGACGCAGTCTTAGTGAAGCTGAAAAAGATTTAGCGGATTTACCAAAATGACCTCACTAAAACCGTATTTAATTCGTGCAATTTACGAATGGATTTTAGACAACAATTTCACTCCGTTTTTGTTGGTTGATGCGAATCATCACGGGGCAGTTTTACCACAACAGTTCGCACAAGATGGTCGGATTATTCTTAATATCCGCCCGACTGCAATTGATGCCTTGTCTTTAGGTGATGACGCGATTGAGTTTAATACCCGTTTTAGTGGTAAATCGACATACATTAACGCACCTATCGCGGCAGTGTTGGCAATTTATGCGAAAGAAAATGGCAAAGGTATGGTGTTTGAAGCCGAAGAATCTCAAAATGAGGAACCGCCAAAACCACCACCAGAACCACCTAAAAAAGCGAGACCAACATTGCGTGTTTTGAAATAAAGTACGATTTTTAAACCAAAATGAAGGGGCGATTACTTTTTCAGTAATCGCCCTTTTTTGTTATTACCAATAATTATGGTGATGTGGACGAGAATATGAACGATGTTCACTTCGTTCAAAATAACGATAACGCGGCGGCGATGGCACTGGTACATAATACGGCTGCGGATGATAAGACGTGACCGTGTTGTAACGTGAATAGCCGTAGGGATTTGTATAAATACAACCGCTCAAACATAACGTAGTAACACTAATCAG
Organism: uncultured Pseudomonadota bacterium; assembly: GCA_903847275.1. GTDB lineage: Bacteria > Pseudomonadota > Gammaproteobacteria > Methylococcales > Methylomonadaceae > UBA10906. The sequence goes on along the minus strand of CAINDC010000101.1, from coordinate 4,270 downwards.
TAGCAATCGTTTCATTTTTATCCCCTAAAGTTAATATCAATTATTTTTTGGATTCAGGTTTATCTTCAGTGTTTGTATTTGCGACAAACAATGTTAGGCATTCCAATTCACTTTCAGTGTAATTATTGCGAGCTTCCATTAAATTTTTAGCGGAACCAAATGCTTCGCGCAATTCGTCTAACGTTTTTTTCGGATCCTCTGACTGTGTTAATGTCAGCATTTTTGTATAGTTGCGATAAGCCGTTAATCGTGCTGGATCGAAAGCAAAAATTCCATCCATATTTTTTGCAGAGGCTTCCACAATACAATCCGCCATTTTATCTTGTGGGACATTGTATTCTTTTGCATCTTCTACTTTTTGATCTCGTGATAATTCAGCTAAAACGGCGGCGTTGTAATTGTTCTTGTCGCTACAGCCCGTGAAAAATAAGGTTGCGATTGAAATTAATACAATTTTTTTCATAAGTTTAAAATAAGTTTTTTGAGTAAGTTAAAAATTAAGTGAGTGATAAAGTGGTACGAATTTCTGTCGCATTTTTGGCTGAAATATGAAAGGCGCGTAATTCTAAAATGCCTTTGGTATTTAACGAAATAATAAAGTGCAATGCTTCGGGATATGTTGCCGTTTCTAAATCTAACGTCGATGGACATGCTGGTGCTGTCGGGTGTGAATGATAAATGGCAAATAATTCTTCACCATTTTCACGCATTTTTTTCATAGCAGAAATTTGTTGTGTAGAATCCATCAAAAATTGAGTTTGCAGTTCTTCAGCAACATTTTCAACGGGGTAACATTGAGTTGGCACGTCATTTTTGCTGCTGACTAAACCACAAATTTCGGCATCTGGTGAAATTTGCGCTAGATGTAATAATTGACTGGTCAGTTTGCGTGACAGTTGAATTTCAGTAATCATTAGATTTTCTCGTGTATAAAAAGTAATTTGATGATAATTGACAACAAAGATACCAGATTGAAGCATCAAAGTAATGTCATTAACGTTTATAAATTCACAGATTATGACTGATTGAGTCACAAAAAATTAGGATTGGAATATGAGCAGTAAACGAGTAACGATGAGTTCGTTTTGTGCGTGGGACGATGAAACATTAGTGCTTAACATTTTGGGCAAACCAAGTGCAAAACAAGATGTCATCGGCAAAGCAAAAGGAAATCAATTAAAAATAAGCGTAACGGCAACCCCTGTTGGCGGCAAGGCAACGGATCACATGGTTCGGTTTTTGGCAAAAGAATTTGATGTAACAAATGCCGATATTGAAGTGGTTTTCGGGCGATTTAATGTGAATAAACAACTCCGTATTAAATCACCTAAAAAGTTCCCGTCTGTGATTAGTAAACAATTAGCCAATTTATGATTTCTAAACTTTCATTATTACAACAGCTAATTCCAGTAATGGGATTCACTGTTTTGTTATGGCTGAGTTTTTTAGTGTTACGAGAATTTTTATTGACACTCATGTGGGCATTTATTGTGGCTTATACTTTTTTCCCCCTTTATCAAAAATTTACGCGCTATTTCAATGGCAATGCTGTTTTGAGCGCGTTGATTTTGACAGGCACAATGACCACGCTCATTATTGTTTTGGCGTATAGCTTGTTACATTTATTACAAGATGAAATCTCGCGTGCTTATTCACTATTGGTGATGAATTTTAATCAGCCGATTATTGAATTACCGCCTATTATTCGTTTATTACCTTATGTTGGCGAATATCTACAAAATCATTTAAATGAACTGATGAAAGACCGTGACACTTTAAATGCTCAACTGATTGAATGGGCAAAATACAGTTTAGGGGAAATGGCACAAGTTTTACGCGGTTTTGGTCAATATTTAATTAAATTATGTTTTGTGTTGATTACGGTATTTTTTTGTTTTCGTGATGGCGAAAAATGGTTGGTGCAATTACAGTTTGGTACACGTTACTTTTTGAATGATACGCATAATGTATATTTACAAACCGCTGGTGATACCAGTCGTGCAGTTGTTTATGGCTTGGTTTTAGCTGCATTTGGGCAAGGCACTATTGCGGGTATCGGATATACGATGTTTGGCGTGAGTACACCCATTTTATTAGGAGCATTGACTGCGTTATTAGCATTAATTCCAATGGGGGCGACGTTAATTTGGTTACCGACAGCGTTAATGTTGTTGATTCATAATGATTTATGGGCTGGCTTAGGTTTATTGGCATGGGGATTTTTAGCTGTTAGTACAGTCGATAATGTTATTCGACCACTCGTTATTTGTGGTGCGAGTCAAACACCATTTTTAATCGTTTTATTCGGCGTTTTTGGAGGCTTAATTGCATTTGGTGCAATCGGTTTATTTTTAGGTCCCGTTATTTTGTCGGTACTTTTAGCGGTATGGCGCGAAAGTATTTCGCACTATTCGTAAATATCTTCCATGCTTTCAAAACCATATTTATCTGACAATCTCAGTAATACTAACAATGCGCCTGTGCCTCCATCTTTCTGGCTAGCGGAACAAAATGCTTGCACGTCTTTATGTTGGCGCAACCAGCGATTTAATTCGTTTTTAATCACTGGCATATTATCTAACGAGCGATAACCTTTGCCGTGAACAATATGCACACAACGTCCGCCTTCTTCGACACTATTGTGTAAAAAATGCAGCAGTTGTCGTTTTGCATCGTGCGTGTTTAAACCGTGTAAATCAATTTCAGCGTCGATACCAAAAAAACCTCGACGTAATTTTTTCAAAACATTATTTTGCAAACCTGCTGACAGAAAATTCATTGAATCATAAATGCCGACAGTTTCAATGTCATAAGGATTTCGCGAATTGAGATGTGCGTCAAAATTCACTACTAATGGTTTTGGATAAGGTTTTGGTTTCGCTTTTCGTTGTTCGTGTAAGGCGACTTTATCTTGTTTAACTGTTTGTACTTCACCAATCGTTTGACGAAATAAATTGCTATCATCTGAGTTAAGAATTTTTTTACCGTTCATTTAAATCGTTTTATCTTGTTGATTTAGCCATGATTGCAAAATGAGTTGTGCCGCAAGTTCGTCTTGGACAGACCATAATTTTGTCGCATTGACATGAACGTCATCAAACAACATTTGTTTCGCCTCGAATGTCGTTAGGGTTTCATCTTGCTGATGAACAGGTAAATTAAAACGCCCATTAAGTTGGCGACAAAATTTTAACATTCGCGGTGTAACAACGTTATCCGTACCATCGAGTTGACGTGAAATTCCTACGACAAATCCTGCGGGTTGCCATTCTTTGACGAGTTGTTCAATCGCTTGCCAATTCGGTGTTTGATTGGGTGAACGAATTGTTTGCAAAGAATTTGCCGTTGCCGTTGTTAATTGTCCGACAGCCACGCCGATTTTTTTTGTTCCGAAATCAAAACCCAAATAAGTATCAATAGATTGACGCGCCAAAGGATCTTTACGCATGACCTGCGCCGACTGTGAGTTGATGAATATCAATGCCAATTTGACTTGCCGCCATGCGCCAGCGTAAATCTGTTGGTGTATCGAATAAAATTGGCTCGCCAAATGGTGTGTTTAACCAAGAATTAGACAGCATTTCTTGTTCTAGTTGTCCTTTTCCCCAGCCAGCGTAACCGAGTGCAACAAAATAACGTTCTGGACCTTCGCCTTTGGCAATAGCTTCAATAATATCGCGTGACGTTGTGAGTGACATAGTTTCAGATATAGGCAAGGTAATTGCCCATTTTTTATCTGTTGTATGTAGTACAAAGCCTCGTTCTTGCTGAATTGGACCGCCAACATAAACTGGTGCATCAGCAGCCGTTAATGAGCTAATAGAAATATCCATTTGCATGAAAATTTCTTTTAATTTCATGTCTGATTTTCGGTTGATAACAATGCCCAATGCGCCATCAGCGTTGTGCTGACACAAATAAATTGCAGTGCGTGAAAAAGTATTATCCGTTAATGTAGGCATAGCGATAATAAACTGATTATCTAAATAGTGGGTTTCAGTCGTGGATTTCATAATGGTTTTAAATGTAAATGTGAATGGGAGATAAAGAAAGTTTTTTGTGACTGAATTATAACATCTGCCCTTTCAAGAGGCGTTGATGCATAAATAACCAGCAATTCTCATTATGAAATCAAGCGGTCGTAGGAATAGGTATTTCAAGACCTTTGAGCATAAATTCGAGCATCTGTCGCCAATTGTCAAAGCAAATATATCGAGTTAATGCCCGAATATCATCAAAAAACGTCTTTCGAGTCGGGAGTGTAGCTCTA
>CAINDC010000100.1 GCA_903847275.1 uncultured Pseudomonadota bacterium | reverse complement strand
TTTTCGATATATTTGCTGACACATTCCAGTCGGCGATAATTCCACCATCGCTTTAACGTGATAAACATCGCCTGTTTGCCATTCACGCAAAATTTTTGTATTGCTCACTGCCGCCGCTGAACGCATCGACATCGAATCAAATTGCAAATTATTGTTACTCACCGATGATTGACTACGAATAGCCACAGAAGATTGTTGCGAAGCCACACGAATCGCATCTTGTAAGGCTTGTTTTTTGGCGAGCAAAACCGCGCCATTATGAACAGCCGCTTGCCCTTCAACCGTGGCGATATTTTGTTGTGACAAATTTTGCGGAATGGGTGTTGCACATGACGCTGTGCCTAAAATAGCACTTAGCGCAGCAAGCCTAAACAAGAACGTAGCCATAGATTATTCCGCAATCGGCAAAGGACGATTAAAACCAGATGTAAGCGGATAACCATAACAATCAGAACTATTACAATTCGTAGGTGTTAAAACCATTGCACTCGCGACTTGAACAGTAGGTGCAGCACTTGAAAATGGCGTAACTAATTCTGGTTGTTCTTTTGGTGGAACAGGAATCTGCATACATTGTTTCACCAATGCTGGCGAACCATTCATGCACTCGTAAAAACGCGGAGTAAGTTCGATAGCAACAACTGTTTCAAACGTATCATCACCTGCATATTTATCATGATTAATTGCTACAGTACGAAGCACTTTAGCCCCTCGTAAATAGGCATCAACATACGATTTATAACTATCGTGCGTGATAATCATATTTTCAACAGTTGTTACGCCGCTCAAACGAACGCCATAAACTTGTTCAGATAAACTGCGATAAGCATCTAATTTTGATGAGCGCATCGCCATCAATTTGATTTGTGAAAGCGAGTATTTGTCGCTTTTTTCAGCTGTGCCATAACCTGTTGCGGTTAATTGTTTCGTTTCTAATGCAAATTCGTCGGCATTGCCGCCGTGCGTAGTCATAGACATTGAAGTCATTGCCGTGCAGCCTGACAACACGGCACCAAACAATACGCCAAATAAAACAGGTTTAAAATGATGATGATTCATAGGGAAAACTCCTTTGTTAGTGTTCGGTTTTAACGGCAAAAATAACAGTTTCTTAAATTTAGTTCATTTAACGATAACGCAGTCGATTAAAATAGTGCAACGCATTTTTAATTCTCTCGGATATTTTGACATGAAAACATATCTTGTTGGCGGTGCAGTCCGCGATAAATTATTAAATCGTCCTGTCACCGAACGTGATTGGGTGGTTTTAGGTGAAACCCCCGAATCCATATTGCAACGTGGTTTTCGTGCGGTTGGTAAAGACTTTCCTGTGTTTTTGCATCCTAAAACTAACGAAGAATATGCACTGGCTCGAACAGAACGTAAAACAGCAAAAGGCTATAAAGGTTTTAGCGTCGATGCCTCGCCCGAGGTGACGTTAGAACAAGATTTATTGCGTCGTGATTTAACAATTAACGCGATTGCTATGACAGAGCAAGGCAAATTGATTGATCCTTACGGTGGACAACGTGATTTAGAACAACGATTATTTCGTCACGTTTCACCCGCATTTGTAGAAGATCCTGTACGCATTTTACGAGTAGCTCGATTTGCTGCTCGTTACGCACCATTGGGTTTTACGATTGCACCTGAAACTCAAACTCTCATGTCTGAAATGGTTAAAACTGGCGAAGTCGATGCCCTTGTCCCTGAACGTATTTGGGCTGAAGTTGTTAAAGTATTAGGAGAATCGCGACCATCCGCATTTTTTTATGCATTGAAAGAGTGTGGCGCGTTGGCAAAAATTTTTCCTGAAATCGATGCACTGTTTGGCGTTCCACAACCCGAAATTTATCATCCAGAAATTGATTGTGGTGTGCATAGCCTAATGTCATTAGAGCAAGCGGCATTATTATCGCCTAAGTTAGAAGTGCGTTTTGCTGCGTTGGTTCATGACTTAGGCAAAGCGATTTCACCGAAAGAGAATTTACCGCATCATTACGGACACGAAGCAAAAGGTGTACAGATTGTTGAAAAACTATGCGCTCGTTTGCGTGTGCCGAATCACTTTAAATCATTGGCTTTGCACGTTACGCAATACCACACACATTGCCACACGGTAAAAGAATTACGCGCTACGACATTGGTCGATTTATTACAAACATTAGGCGCATTCAAACCAGAAAATCATTTACACGATTTTATTCTTGCTTGTAAAGCGGATGCGTGTGGACGATTAGGATTTGAAAAATCTGATTACCCACAATCTGAAATATTTCGCCGTGCCGCTGACATTGCTGTTAATACCGATACATCGACCGCATTAAATCTTGGTTTACAAGGTGCCAAAATTGGCGAAGCGATTCGTCAATTGCGAGTTCAAGCTATAAATTCGGCAATTTAAAAACTATTTTTTACTCATCACTTAGAAAAATTAAATGAAACTTTTTTCATGGCTCACAATAATTATTTTGCTCAATAGTCTTTTCACTTTTGTTACAAATCTGCCCAAAAATGTTGGCGATGATGTACCCGCTGGCAAACTCAAAAGTCTGTCTTACGCGCCATTTCGAGATGGACAGGATCCGATGTTAGAAATTTTTCCAAATGCAAAAGAACTTGATGAAGATTTGGAACTGATGGGGCAAGTTACACACAACATTCGTACTTACGCGAGTGCAGAAGGTACGATGCCGTTAATTCCTGATTTAGCGAAAAAGCATGGTTTAACAATGTTGCAAGGTGGTTGGTTAGGCACGTCAAAAGGTAATGATGAAATTAAAACCGCTAAATTAAAAGCTAAAAATGAACTCGAAATGGCAGAATTGATTCGCTCCGCAAACGAACATCCTGATGTAGTGAAACGAGTAATTGTTGGCAATGAAGTGTTGTTGCGCGGTGATTTAGAACCCAGCGAATTGATTGAATATATTCGACAAGTTAAACGCGCGGTGAAACAGCCTGTTTCTTACGCTGACGTGTGGTCGATGTACATGAAATATCCTGAATTGATAAAAGAAGTCGATTTCATCACAATTCACATTTTGCCCTATTGGGAAGACGAACCCATTTCTGTCACAGATGCACCCGCGCATATTGAGCGAATTTACAAACAAGTTCAAAAAGAAGCGGATGCGATTGTGCCAAATAAACCAATTTTAATTGGTGAATCAGGTTGGCCCAGTGGTGGAAAACAACGCGGGCTTTCTGTGCCAAGTGTTTTAAATGAAGCCCAATTTATTCGTGCTTTCATCAAAGTGGCAACTCAAAACAATTTTGATTACAACATCGTTGAAGCATTTAATCAGCCGTGGAAAGCGGCATTTGAAGGCACAATTGGCGCAAAATGGGGATTGTATGACAGTTCACGTCAGCAAGTTTTTCCCTTAACAGGTAAAGTTTATGAAAATCCAAATTGGTACACCCCACTAATCGCCGCGACAATTCTATTTTTAGGCATTATTTGCATTTTCAGAAAAGAATTAACAACTTTAAATCCTACTCGTTTGTTGGCTTTTTTAACGATTACACAAATTTTAGCAACATTATTTGTATCGCAAAGTGTGACACTTTGGTTGACCAGTTATACGGATTTTCAGCGTTTTCAAACGTTGTTTATTTTGAGTTTTAACATTGTGTTTACAAGTTTCATGTTGCAACGAATTATCACAGTTTTAACGAAACAAACACCTGTGCCTGAATTGGGGAAACGTTTATATTATTGTTTGTTGGCAGTCATTATTTTCGCATTATTTAAAACGGCAATTTTGGCGTGGGATGGACGTTACGTTGATTTCCCAACAGGAGTTGTACAACTAATGGTTATCAGCTTAATCGCAATGGCAATTATCAATCGTTTTATTGAAAAAATGCCGCTCGCAAATAGCCTAACATTGACTGCATTATTGGGTTACATTCCAAGTAAACCAACGTGTATTAAACGAGTGAGTTATTCGTTGGCGATTTTAAGTTTCGCACTAATTTTGGGTGAAAGTTATTCGTTTATGGTGAGCCGTGATTTTATTATGGCGCATCCATCAATTATGAATCGTTTGGAAATTGCGATTTTATTTACACTGGTCAATACACAATTATTACTTTGGTTGGCAAGTTTAAGTGTCTTAGCTTCGCCATTTTTTATCAGCGGCAACACGAATATCACCGAAAAACCATTGACGTGATTTCACTCTGCCGCTTATAGTTTGAATGCCTTAAATCTTTTATTTTTTTTAATCTGGAGAAAACAAGTGAGTGATGCCGTAGTTTATGTAAATGACAATGATTTTAATGAATTAGTTTTAGAATCAGAATTGCCTGTGTTGTTAGATTATTGGGCTGAATGGTGTGGACCTTGCAAAATGATTGCACCACTTTTAGACATCATTGCTGATGAGTTTGCGGGTAAATTAACCGTTGCTAAACTTAACATTGACGAAAGCCCAAATACACCACAGAAATACGGCGTGCGCGGCATTCCAACGTTGATGTTGTTTAAAGCAGGTGAAATCGAAGGCACGAAAGTTGGCGCGTTAAGCAAAGTGCAGCTAGTAGAATTTATCAACGCGCATTTGTAATCGCCTGTAATTTTAAGTAATAACGCTAAACTTAGCTGAAGCTGGGTTTGGCGTTTTTAGTTTTAAACGAGACATAATATGCAACGCCCTTTTAATACAATCGGCATTATTGGAAAACCGAGTGATCCCAGTATTTCTGAAACACTGACTCATATTTGTGCCTATTTAGTTGCACAAAATTATCGGGTTTTAGTTGCACAAAATAGTGCGCCATTTGTGCATGACGTTGTCATTGAATCGTGTAATGTGTCGGCATTTGGTAAGCATTGTGACGTGGTCATTGCATTAGGTGGTGATGGAACATTTTTAGCCGCAGCACGGGCAATTGTCGCAGATGATATTCCGCTGATCGGTGTGAATTTAGGACGGTTAGGGTTTTTAGTTGATATTTCACCGACAGCATTGCCTGAAACATTGGCTCAAATGCTGGTAGGAAATTACACCGAAGAACAACGTTATTTACTACGCGCCAAAATTATTCGTAATGAACAAGTAATTCATGAAGAAACTGCGGTGAATGAAGTCGCTATTCATCGTTGGATTACACCTAGCATGATTGAAATTATCACTAAAATTGACGGTGTGTTTTTGAACTCTCAACGCTCAGATGGTTTAATTATTGCCACGCCAACAGGTTCAACAGCTTATTCATTATCAGCGGGAGGTCCTATTTTATATCCGTCATTACCCGCACTGGTTTTAGTTCCATTGAATCCGCACACGTTATCGAATCGTCCCATTGTGATTCATGATTCAGCAGAAATTGAAATTAGCTTTTGCCAAAATAAACAAATCAATGCGTTGGTGACATGTGATCATATTGAAATTCCCGACGTGTTAATTAGCGATAAAATTTTGATTAAAAAAGAACCCTTGCCAATTACCATTTTGCATCCGATTGGACATGATTTTTTTGAGATTTTGCGGAATAAACTGAATTGGAGTCATTGAAAATTATCCGTAACAAAAATAAGTGATTACTGTAAAATCCAAACCTCACTCCTCAAAAATCTGGAATATCCCGCATGACCATTGCAAAATACCGTTCAATTTTTTCATCTTCAACTGCCCAACAACGTAAAGAAAATTTCGATAACTACTGGGAATTCACTCAGCAACATGGTGGTGAATTGTTAGAAGATGACAAAGACTTAGCTATTAAACGCGCCCGCCTTCAGTATTTTCAAGACAATCCTGTTAAATTACGTCAGCCATTAGCGAATCCAGAAGCCTTTTATCGCAACTACGTTGAAATGCAGGACAAATCAGAATCATTAGATAAAATGACATTGATGCTGACGGGGATTTATAAATTTGCGCGACATGAATGGGTTGGTATCAAAGGCGCGTGGGACGTTGTTCCGAATATGGCAAATTCACACAGCATCGAAGATAAAATTAGTCGCATTCATTTAGCGGAAGAATTCTGTCACGTTCGATTATTCGACGAAATGCTAAAAACAGTTGGTTTGGACAAAGTCGAATGGGTGCCATTATCACCGTGGAAAGAAAAAGTGTACGAACAATTTCCGAAATTTCCTGGCTTTTTAATGGACACACCAGCATTCGTAACAGAGTTAATGGGCGTGACGTTTTACTTTCATTTACACGCACTATTTGATGACGTGCTTGCAGATGAACCCGAAGTGCGTGAGCGTCTAAAAGAATTGCTCGACGAAATCACTATTGATGAGATTGCACACGTTGGACAACGACGTAATTTTATTGGTAGCGTTGGCATTAAAGTATCGAAATGGTTAGTCAAACCGTTTTACACAATGTTCTTCAATGATATTCCAGAAGTCGCGCAATTATTCGACGTGAAAAAAATGATTCAAGACGGCGAAGATTTTGATTTCAATGCCGTCCCAAATCACATGATTGAAAAAAGCTGGATTCCGTCTTATTGCAAAGTGTAAATTTTACAATTTTGCTAATTCCGCTGTTATCCACGCCTCGGCTTCGGCGTTAATATCAGCCGCTTTGCGCCCTCTGGTTTCAATGGGCGCACCGATTTTTACTTTGATTGTGCCTGGATATTTGAAAAAGCTGTATCGCGTCCAAAAATCCCCTGCATTATGAACAACAGGAATCACAGGAAAACCTGATTTATGTGCCAACATCGCGCCACCAATGCTAAACGGTAAAACTTCGCGTGCGCCAGCGCGTGTGCCTTCGGGGAAAATTAACACCCAAATTCCTTCGTTCAAATAGTTCGTACCGTCTGCAATCAAACTTTTCAACGCACCACGTGCATTTTTTTTATCAATTACAATGGATTTCAACAATAATAACGACCAGCCCCAAAGCGGTAAATACAATAATTCTTTTTTTATCACTGCCGATTGCATCGGCAAAATGTAGCGCAAGCCCAATGTTTCCCACGCCGATTGATGGTTACTGAAAATAATCGTCGCTTGTTCTGGATTCACGTTTTCCAAGCCTTCGACTTCGTATTTCAAACCGACTGTCATTTCCATTATCCAAAGCATTAAACGACACCATTGCCGTCCAAATTTGTAACGTACTTCAAACGGTGTCCAAAATAACGCAAATAAAATCGTTGCTTCAATGGTAGCGGTAAAAAAAATAGCGAAAAAAAGTAAGGCTGAACCAATATAATTTTTCGGACGATTATCGATCGATGATGTGTTTTGCTGCGTCATATAAATTTTCAAAAATTAAAAGTGAAGTTAAAAGTTGTGGATTATTTTGTAATGTTTTTGCACCGTTGCCTGTTTTAACCAAAATGGGAATTGCTCCCGCATTTTGCGCGGCTTGAATATCGCGTAACGAATCGCCGACAAACGCGATTTCGGATAAATCCACGTTGTAATCGGCGGCAAATTTTAACAATAAACCCGCTTTCGGTTTGCGACATTCACATAAATCGTTTGCTTGATGTGGACAAAAATAAACTGCTTCGATTTCGCCACCAACTTTCATCAATTCATCACGCATTTTCTGGTGAATGAAATTTAACGTTTTTTCATCAAACAAACCACGCGCCAAACCTGATTGATTGGTTATGACAATAGCTTTGTAATCGTGCTGATTTAAAAGTGCAATCGCCTCCAAACTGCCATCAAGCGGCAACCATTCTTCGGACGATTTTATGAATTCGTCGGAATCTTGGTTAATTACGCCATCACGGTCGAGGAGAATATATTTTTGCATCATCAAAATTTATAAGATAACCGTAACATCAATTCGCGCGATTCAGCGGGTAACGGTGGATGTCGCGCATTGTATTCTTGAACGTATTGATAACGCGCATTAAAAACATCGTATAAACCCAAACCAATTTCCGCGCCTTGAATCGGCATATTTTGATAACGGAAATAAGTGTTATAAATCCATTCGGGTTTGTAATGCTGTAATTCTGTGCCGCTATATCCATATCTATCACTCATAAAAATTAAACTGTGATTGAACGAGAAATTAGGCGTGAATTTAAACGTATGATTAAGCGTTGCTTTGTGAGTTGGAAAGCCTACATTGATGCTGGAATGTAATAAATTGCCATCAACATTTATCGCTTGATAAGCACTTGGTTCACTATTTTTTACTGATTGATACATCGAATAATTCAAATCAAACTGCCCAAACATGGAATTTTTGTATTTGAGCGTGGTTTCAATACCACTTGTTGCCATGACTTTGCTATTTTTACAATACTCTAGCTCGTCCTCGTCTACCATAAAAGTAAAAAGATTATGAATTTTGGTATAGAAAACATTGGCGACCACTTCAAAATGACTCGAAAACGCATAACCTAATTCCATTTCGTAAGTATTGCCCGATTCAGGGACAAAATTGTCAACATGTCGTGCAAGGGGATTGCTCATGTTGTAACTGTAGTTGAGTTCATATTCTCCACCCGTTGGAACGTGAAACGCCTTTGTATAAAGCAATTTATAATGAAAGTTATCGAACTGTTTTGTCAACGCAGTTCGCGGCGCGAAATTTGTACCAAATTTGTTATAAACATCAAAACGTCCTCCCACCAAAAGATCAGCCCAATTTGTTTTATAAACGCCTTCGGCATAAATTGAATAATCGGTCATTAACATCGGTATTTCATTTGTCGGCACAGAATAAGACGATTCTGTCATTTGATAACTATTTCCAACCGCCAAATAACTGCCAGAATCCGCTATCCACGTTGCTTTTCCGTTGAAATTATAATAATCAACGAGCATTTTGGTATTTAATTCCGTCGGCTTGCCATCGTCATAATGCGTTGAAAGTTTCCACGGACTTTGCCGCGAAAAATCAAAATTAGAATTCAGTTTAAAATTCGGACTAAACGCATGTTCAAAATCTAACTTGGCGGCTTTCGTGCTAAATTTATTTGTTGTGAAAGTATTTTCTTCTTGAATCCAATCCGCCAAACCATCACGGTTTTCAATGCTGTATTCATCAGAAAGCAAACGGATGTTGAAATCTTTATATTTCAATCCCAAATTACCGTACAAAGAAGCTAATTGGCTATTATTTGCCATGTCAAAACTGTTGCCGTGCGCGTCGTTATAAATTCTATCGCTACTTTGTGATTCGTTTGCTTTGCCAGAAAAACTCACTTCTAACTCATCAAAAACTTTCCCCGCTGTCACGTTGATATTTTTACGCGCTTCACCACGCTGCATTCGTCCATAATTTCCTGCCACCGTCAATCCGTTCGCTTTTTTAGCATTTTTGGTAATGATGTTAATTAAACCCGTTTCGGCAAAATTACCATTCACAATGGAACTTGAACCGCGAATAATTTCAATTCGATCAATTTGTTCAATCGGAAAATTGCCTTTAACGATGTTGGAATCAAAACCGCGTTCTGTGAGCATAATGCCATCGACCAAAATAGACATTTTTCCATCATCACCCGTAATTCCTCGACTTCCAACATCGACCATATTTTGATAGGTCGTACCCAATGTGAAACCTGGAATCAATTGCAAAACGTCGGCTAAATCGCGTGCGCCACGAGTTAAAATTTCTTCGCCACTAATTGAACTCACAATGTTAGCGGCTTCTTTTGAGCAAGCTGCTTGTTGTGATGCACCAAGAAACAAAGGTGTATCCATCAATTGTTCAATCGAAATATCTTCGACATCAACATTTTTCAAATTCGAACACGTTAAATTTTCTTTGGCGTGAATATTCCCACAGCCTAAAATTGTCATTGTAAAAAAGATAAATTTTAATTGGTTAGGAGATGTCATATTTGATGTCATATTTTTTGATGGTGTAGTTTTTACGCCCAGTAAATTTAGAAATTCAAAATCAGATTGAAAAAGTGATTAAAGATTTCCACCAAAACTAAGCCGAAAATTTAGCCAAAAGGTAGTGCTTTCAAGTGCTGGTGCGCCTGGCTTTATATCTGGTAGATAATTAAGCATCGGGTAAAGGCTATTTTCATCCAAGATATTTTTGACGCTGGCAGATAATTCCAATTGCTTCCAAGGTGAATACATTACACTGGCATTAAGCAAATGCGCCCCCTCCGCTTTCGTGCCATTTGGAGAGTTCCACGAATTATAAAATAAATAATTCACACCAAAAGAAACTTTTTCCCAAGGCTTAAAAATAATATTTAGACGACTTACATTTGGCGCTACGCCAGGGAGTTGCGCTTGCCCCCCCGCAGTTTGACCCATGTATGAAAGTGCATCGACAAATGAATGGCTAGCCGTGATGTTAAAAGGTTCAGCCACATAATGCACACTTGATTCAAGTCCAAATTGTTCACTACTGCCAGCCTTATTCATGTAAAACCAGTACCAGTTATAACCAGGAACATCGCTGCCCACAGGTGGCAAAGTGATTCCGAAGTCATCGCCGCCAACGGCATCTACATCAATCACATTCAATGATTTGCTATAAAACAGCACATTTTCAAACTGCCAATTTTTGTTTAGTCGTTGATTAAATGCTAATTCAAATGTTTTCAAAACTTCAGGCTTAACAGACATATTGCCATAACCAGGTATATTTGCACTCCCCAGTTTACCAAGGTTTGGTATGCTTAAAAAACCATCACCAATGTAGCCGCCGCTATAAGCTAAACCTACTGCACCACGAATACCTTCTTGATAAGAAATGCGAAAAACACCATCTTGCCAAGGCGTAATAAATGCACCAGCACGCGGCGTAAAATGTTCACCCCAGTATTGATGTTGGTCAAAACGAATACCACCAAATAGCGTTAGCCACTGGTTAATTTGGTAGTTGTCTTCAAGAAAAAAACTATAGATATTGATATTTGCAGGGAAAACAAAAGCGTTCTTTTTGTTCAAAGAGCCAATGGTTTCTCCACCAAGCTGGGACATATTATTGATAATAAAGTTTGCGCCGCTTGAATTATTTAGACCTAATTCATAAAGATGAGCCTCAGAACCGAGTGCTAGATTATTGCCTTCCCATAAATTATTTAAATGCAGAACTTCTTTAACACCATAACGAATTTCTCGATTTCCACCTGCTGTGCTGCCAGTTTGAACTGTGTATTGCGACGCATCATCAATCGCTGCATCTAATTTGCTTTCAAGATTTATGTCTTTTGCAAAATCAAAACTGTGGTCAAGACCAAAATAATTAAGTCCCTCGCCAACGCCATCTGAATCACGTCCAAAGAAATACATATCGCGTGTTTGGTCAACATGCAACATATCAAAATTCAATTTTCCATAACGCAAATGTGCAAAGACACTTAAATTATCAGTGCGCTTTAAATGATGTCCAACATCAGCCAGCACACCATCTACTCCTGGTGCGCTATCACCGAGTAACGGTGATTTTGCAGCCCAACCTTCACGACGCAAAGGCTGACCATCATAATTTTTTTGTTGAACAAATAAATAACCGTCATAGTCTTCATGATTAAACGCAGCTTCCATGCCGCCTTGCACCGCACCATTTAAACCGCCACCCCCTAACAAACTTACTTTGGTATCACCGCATTCAGAAGCTAAATTATCGGCCGTGCGCGTGATGATATTGACCACGCCTTGCAATGCACCTTGTCCAAGCGTCACAGAACCTGAGCCACGCACAACTTCAATTCGTTCAATCCAATCAAAATTGTTACCGTTAATAATTCCATCAGGCATACCGCCGTAACGTTCAGCATTGATATTATGCCCATTGATAAGCATCATAATTTTGGCATTACTATCAGCCGCAAGACCACGAAATGCCCCCACCGTATCGCTGTGTCCTTCAACAACAAAATAGCCTGGAACATACGTCATCAATGCTTCATTAAGTGTGCGAGCTGCGCTTAATTGCAGCTGATCTCGTGTAATTACAGTGACGGAAGCGGGTTGTTTTTTAGGATCAAGTGATACATTAGAGGCAACACTAATCGGTGTTTCAAGTAATTCTTCGATTGGCGCGTCTAACATTTGCTCGACAGATTTACTACACGCTGCCATCGCCTCTTGAGAATTGAAGCAAACAAGGGCGGCACAAACAGCGAAGTATTTACACCTTACATTTTTCAAAGTATTCTTCCTTGTTTAAGGTTTCATTATTAAAATTTATACGATAACCGCAACATCAATTCACGCGATTCAGCAGGCAAAGGCGGATCCAACCCATTGTATTGTTGGATATATTGATAACGCGCATTGAAAACATCGTACAAACCTAAACCAATCTCCGCGCCTTTAATCGGCATATTTTGATAACGAAAATAAGTGTTATAAATCCATTCGGGTTTGTAATGCTGTAATTCCGTGCCGCTATAACCAAATCTATCACTCATGAAAATCAAATTGTGATTAAACGAAAAATTAGATGTGAAATTAAACGTGTGATTCAGCGTGGCTTTGTGCGTTGGAAAACCTAAATTCATCGCAGGATGAATCACCTCGCCATTTTGATTTATTGCTTGATAAGACATTGGCTCACTATTTTTCGCCGACGCATAAAATGAATAATTGAAATCAAAATTCCCGACGGTCGAGTTTTTGTATTTTACGGTCGATTCAATGCCATAAGTGGCTTGGTGTTTCGCATTAAAATAATAGTCATCATAATCTTCATCAAACGCATAAGTAAAAAGGTTGTCGATGTGTGTGTAAAAAACGTTAGCAATGACATCCAAATTTCGTGTGAATTGATAGCCGACTTCCATTTCATAGGTATTCGTTGATTCTGGATTGAATTTTCCGAGCTGCTTGTTGTTCTCGTCTTTATGATTTTGATTGAACGCCATATTTAATGCGTAACCGCCACCCGTTGGGACATGAAAAGCCTGCGTGTAAAGCAATTTATAATGAAATTCGTCCAGCTGTTTTGTTAACGCGGCACGCGGCGCGAAGTTTGTGCCAAATTTGTTGTAAACATCAAATCGTCCACCCACCAAAATATCAGCCCAATTTGTTTTATAAACGCTTTCAACATACGCTGTGTAATCGGTAAAAAGTAAATTCTGTTCAGGGTTATTTGGGGTAATGCCATACGACGAAGCGGGCATCGCATAATCATCAATTTGATAACTGTTACCGAGCGTAACATAACTACCAGAATCCACCATCCATGTGGCTTTGCCATTAAACTTGTAATGATTAACAACTGTTTTTGGAAACGTTTTAGATGGACGATTATCGTCAAAATTTATTTTTCCAGCCCAAGGTGTTTGACGTGAAAAATCGACATTAGAATTGATTTTGAAATTCGCATTAAACAAATGCTCAAAATCCAATTTTGCTGCTTTGGTTTTAAAAGAGCTGCTTAAATATGAATTTTTATCGGACATCGAATCGGCATAACCATCACGGCTTTCAACGTTATATTCGTCCGATAAAAAACGTAAATTGAATTCTTTATATTTGAAATTTAAATTACCATAAAGTGAATCGAATTGGCTGTTGTTTGCCATATCGAAACTTGCGCCGTGTGCGTCTGTGTAAATTCTATCGCTACGTTGAGATTCATTAGCTTTGCCTGAAAAACTGATTTCTAAATCATCAAAAATTTTTCCCGCTGCAACATTGATATTTTTACGCGCTTCGCCACGTTCAAATCGTCCGTAATCTGTTGTGACAGCAAGTCCCTTGGCTTGTTTAGCATTTTTGGTAATGATGTTAATTACGCCCATTTCAGCAAAATTACCGTTTTGAATCGAACTTGAGCCACGAATGATTTCAACGCTATCAATCAATTCAATCGGGAAACGTCCGCCCATTGCCGTAGAACTAAAAATTTGTTCCGTCAGCATGATGCCATCGATAAAAACCGACATTTTGCCTTCATCCGCACTAATGCCCCGAATTCCCATTCCGACAACCCCCGAAATGCTCATTCCAGGTGCAAAACCAGGAATCAATTGTAAAACGTCAGTTAAATCGCGTGCGCCTCGATTTAAAATTTCTTCGTTACTAATCAACGTAACAATGTTTGCTGCTTCGTTAGAGCAAGCAGCTTGTTGTGATGCGCTTGTTACAAAAGAAATATCCATCAATTCTTCGAGTGGCGCATCAAGCAAATCCAAATTTTTTAAATCTTTGCAAACTAATTTATCAGATTGGGCAATGACAATGCCTGTAAAACCTACTAGTAATACAAATAAAAACAAACGTTTCATTGCACAATCTCCAATTTTAAAAATTTTTACGCTTGCAACTTAGAAATATCCGCACAAGTTAAAAATTGTTGCGATAACAAATTCAGCAACGCTAAACGGTTTGCTCGAAGTTCTAAATCGTCACAATTTACCATCACGCCGTCAAAAAACGCATCAACAGGTTGTTTCAATTCAGCCAAACGATTCAAGGTCGCTTGATAATCGCGTTTTTCGAGCAAAGGCTGAATATCCGCAGCCGATTTTTGTGCAAGTTCCAACAAGTTAATTTCAACAGCTTCAACCAATTTCGCAATCGTTTTAGCAGGTGAATCGGATTTTTTCAAGATGTTCAAAATTCGTTTATTTGCCGCCGCTAAACTTTCGGCTTCGGGCAATTGACGGAACGCTTTTACCGCTTGCAAACGTTGCATGAAATCTAACGGTTCGGCAGGATTCACAGCCAAAACGGCTTCAAATTCATCAGCGGTAAAACCTTTGTCGAGGCAATAACCTTTCAAACGTTCAAAAATAAAATCTGTAACGAGCGTTTGTGTTTTGGGTTTGTCGAATTCGTGTTCAAACAACGACAAGGCAAATTCAACTAGCGCGTGAATATCGAGTTTTAAATCATGTTCAATCAAAATTCGTAACACACCGAGCGCAGCACGTCGCAACGCATAGGGGTCTTTGTCGCCTGTCGGAATCAATCCTGCGCTGAAAATTCCCGCCAGTGTATCGACTTTTTCAGCCAACGCCACGACACAACCAATATCACTGCTCGGAGTCGCGCCACCTGCTTGTTTTGGCAAATAATGTTCTTCAATCGCTTGCGCGACGATTGGATTTTCGCCATCTGCCAGCGCGTAATAACGTCCCATGATGCCTTGCAAATTACCAAATTCGCCGACCATTTCAGTCATCAAATCGTTTTTGGCTAAAAAAGCGGCACGTTTTGCGAGTTCAACATCAGTGTTAATTTTTGGCGCAATGTATTCAGCAAGTTTTACTAAACGTTCAACTTTTTGCGCGACCGTTCCCAATTTTTGTTGAAAAACGATGGTTTCTAAACGTGGTGCAAAATCGGCGAGTGTATAACGGCGGTCTTGTTTCCAGAAAAATTCCGCATCGGATAAACGCGGCGTAACAACACGCTCGTTGCCGTTTTTAATCGACTCGGGATTTGTGCTTTGAATGTTGCTAAACGTAATGAAATACGGACGCAATGAACCATCGG
This sequence comes from uncultured Pseudomonadota bacterium, assembly GCA_903847275.1. GTDB lineage: Bacteria > Pseudomonadota > Gammaproteobacteria > Methylococcales > Methylomonadaceae > UBA10906. The sequence goes on along the minus strand of CAINDC010000100.1, from coordinate 35,243 downwards.
CATTTTTTACAGGAAAGTATTTTTGATTTTCCTGCATCGTGGTAATCAAAACTTCAGCAGGCAACGCTAAAAAACGTTCATCAAAATGTCCTGTAATCGGCGTTGGCAATTCGTTTAACGCGGCAATTTCTTCGAGCAAATCTTCGTCAATATGTGCAATACCATTTACAGCAGAAGCCGCTTTTTCAGCATCAGCACGAATTTGATTTTTTCGCGTATCAAAATCAGTAATCACTTTGCCTTGTGAAAATAAAATTTCCGCGTAATTTTCTGGTTTTTCAATCGTAATCGCTTGTGGCGCGTGGAAACGATGACCGCGAGTTTGATTGCCTGTTTTCAGCCCTAAAATTTCGGTTTCGATAATTTGTTCGCCATAAAGCAAAACCGCCCAATGCACTGGTCGGACAAACTCAACTATTGAATTTCCCCAACGCATCCGTTTTGCAATCGGCAAATTCCCCAAACTTTTGCGAATAATGTCAGGAATGATGTGTTGTGTGGTTTGTCCTGCAATCGTTTGAGTACATGCCAGCCATTCGCCTTTGTCGGTTTTCAAACGTTCGAGTTGGTCAAATTCAACACCGCAACTTTGTGCAAAAGCTAATGCCGCCTTGCTTGGCGTGCCGTCTGCTTGAAAAGCCGCTTGAATTGAAACGCCACGTTTTTGCACGGTTTTATCGGCTTGTTTGGCTTGCAAATTTTCAATCAAAATCGCTAAACGACGTGGCGCGGCATAATTTTTCACGCTTGAAAATGTCAATTCGGCTTCATTCAAACCCGCCAAAATGCCATCGGATAAAGCGTTGCTTAATTTCAATAAAGTTTTCGGTGGTAATTCTTCGCAACCAAGTTCAAATAATAAATTCTGGGCTGTCATTAGTTTGCTCCTTGCGTATTTAACATCGGAAATCCTAAGGCTTCACGTTTAGCGTAATAGGCTTCGGCAACAGATTTGGCTAAATTTCTAACGCGCAAAATATAACGTTGACGCTCTGTGACTGAAATTGCATGACGTGCATCGAGCAAATTAAAGGTATGCGAGGCTTTCAACACCATTTCATACGCAGGCAAAGGTAAATCTTCCAAAATCAATTTTTGGCATTCTTGTTCGTAAATCAAAAAACTGTGAAACAGAAAATCAACATTTGCGTGGTCAAAATTAAACGCCGACATTTCAACTTCGTTTTGATGAAATACGTCGCCGTAAGTCACAATTCCATTCGGTGTTTCTGTCCAAACCAAATCATAAACGCTGTTCACGCCTTGCAAATACATCGCTAAACGTTCCAAACCGTAAGTGATTTCGCCTGTCACAGGACTGCATTCCAGCCCGCCGACTTGTTGAAAATAAGTGAATTGCGTGACTTCCATGCCATTCAACCATACTTCCCAACCCAACCCCCACGCACCCAAAGTTGGTGATTCCCAGTTGTCTTCGACGAAACGAATATCGTGTTCAAGCAAATCAAAACCTAACATTTTGAGCGAACCTAAATACAACTCTTGAATGTTTTCAGGTGATGGTTTGAGTATGACTTGGAATTGATAATAATGCTGCAAACGGTTCGGATTGTCACCAAACCGCCCATCTGTCGGACGGCGTGATGGCTGAACGTAAGCCGCACTCCAAGGTTCAGGACCAATGGCGCGTAAAAAAGTCGCAGGATGAAATGTTCCCGCGCCGACTTCTAAATCCAATGGCTGTAACAAAACACAACCTTGTTCTGCCCAATAAGTTTGTAGAGCTAAAATCAGCCCTTGAAAGGTAGTTATTTTTTGATTGATTGTTGACACGAGTTTGACCAGTTGAAACGAGAAAAGAGCGCAGATTATAGCGGAAAATAAGACGGTAAGTAATGAAATGCCGCCTTGGTTGTGCCTTGTATGTTGCTAATAGTGCTGTAATAATGCGTACATCGAAAACGCGAGTAAGTGAGCTTAAAAATTATGTTTGATGTGGGATTTTCAGAATTAGTGATGGTGGGATTAGTCAGTTTGTTAGTAATTGGTCCCGAACGTTTACCGAAAGTGGCGCGAGTTGCTGGTTTTTGGATTGGCAAAATACAACAAATGATTGCCAACGTAAAAGTAGAAATCAGCCAAGAATTACACGCGGAAGAAATTCGGCAATTACTCAAAGAAAACGAAACAATGGCATATTTGAATGATGAAAAAACACCACCGATGGGTTCACAATTAGACTCGCTTTCGGCTGAAATTTTACAAAAACAAACGAAACAAACGCATGAATAACGCTAATACTACGGAGTTGCCATTTATCGCGCATCTAATTGAATTGCGAAATCGGTTGTTACATATTGTGTTATGTATCGCCTTTCTTGCGTTGCCATTGTCAATGTATGCGAATGATATTTACGCACTGATGGCACAACCACTCATGGCGCACTTACCGCAAAATAGCAGCATGATTGCTACGAATGTCACGTCGCCATTTATGACTCCGTTCAAATTATCATTGGTGACGGCGGTATTTTTGTCAGTGCCATTTATTCTGTATCAATTTTGGGGATTTCTCGCGCCTGCGCTTTATAAAGATGAACGTAAAGCAATTTTTCCCTTGTTGCTTGCCAGCACCGTTTTATTTTATTGTGGTGTTGCGTTTGCGTATTTTGTTGTTGCGCCGTTAGCTTTAGCTTTTTTCACTTCTGCTGCGCCAACAGGTGTGGCGGTCATGACCGATATTGAAGCTTATTTAGATTTTGTATTGACGTTATTTTTTGCCTTCGGTATATGTTTTGAAGTCCCAATTTTCACAATTGTTGCCGTGTGGTCAGGTTTTACGACGGTAGAAAGTTTGATTGAAAAACGCCCTTATGTGATTGTTGGCGCATTTATTATTGGTATGTTTTTAACGCCACCTGACGTAATTTCACAAACGCTGTTAGCGTTGCCGATGTGGTTATTATTTGAAGTCGGATTATTTTTTGCGAGATTAAAAATGCGTCCGAAAAAAACGAATGAAATTATCATTCCAACAAATGCGAAAAAACGCCGTTTAAAACCTAAAAAATAAATTTTGTAAAATAAGATTTAGATAGAGATTTTATGAAAAAAACTTCCCTTTTAATCGCCTATCTTTTGCTTTCTGGTTGCGGCACAGATGAAAAAGTTGAACCTGAAGAAAAAGTAACAACATATATTGAACAACGAAATGGTATCGCCTATGAGAAAAAATCAAAAAAACCGTTCACAGGTGTTTTTGAAGGTTATTATCGTAACGGCTATAAAAAAGCAGAAATTCATTTTAAAAACGGCAGGCAACATGGTTCTGCAAAAATGTGGTACAACAACGGACAATTAAGCAATGATGCCAATTTTTATGAAGGCAAGCTAGACGGATTTGCTAGTGAATGGTTTAGTGATGGCACAAAAGGCAAAGATCGTATTTTTCGCGATGGTAAATTAACAGGTTCGTTGGATTAAATATGAAAGATTTCACTGCTTTAAATATCGCAGTTTTGACAGTTTCTGATACACGCGACGAAACCAATGATACGTCTGGAAAAATTTTAGTTGATAGAATTATTGAGGCGGGTCATTTCGTTGTTGAAAAACAAATTGTGCGAGATAACATTTATCAAATTCGCGCCACTGTTTCACAATGGATTTTCAACGAAAAAGTTGATGTAATTATTAGCACAGGCGGCACAGGTGTAACTGGACGCGATGGAACACCCGAAGCAATTACACCCTTGCTTGATAAAGTATTAGACGGTTTTGGAGAAACATTTCGCTGGTTATCTTTTGAAGAAATTAAAACATCTACGATTCAATCACGAGCGGTTGCAGGTGTAGCAAATGGAACGTATATTTTTTGTTTACCAGGTTCAAGTAGCGCGTGTCGTACAGCATGGGATTCGATTATTCTCACTCAACTCGATTCGCGTACACGCCCCTGTAATTTAGTTCAACTTATGCCACGACTTTTGGAAAAATAATTATTATGTCTTCTGTTTTTTTATTTCTGGGTGCAACTTGTGCATTTATTGGTGTAACGATGGGCGCATTTGGCGCACACAGTTTGAAAACAATGATTAGTCCCGAATTACTTACTGTTTATCAAACGGGCGTAACCTATCAAATGTGGCACGCTTTCGGGTTGATTGCGATTGCCTTAATGCAGCAACATGACCTGCAATCGAAATTATTGAAATGGGCAGGTGGTTTAATGTTTTTAGGCATTATTTTATTTTCGGGCAGTTTGTATTTATTAGCGATTTTGGATTTACCCATACTTGGAGCTATTACGCCGTTAGGTGGCGTGAGCTTTTTGATTGCGTGGTCATTACTGATTATTTTTTCAGGTAAAAAATCCACCCATCATCGCCACAAAAAATCATCACGTTATTAACTTTTAGGATTATTCAAAATGGAACTTAACACACTAACGCATCAAGTCATTGCCTTAGCTGGAATTGCTCAAGCGGCAGCGTTGGTGCAACAATTGGCAACGACTGGAAAAGCAGATGAATTAGCACTTGAAACGTCGTTAAATAGTTTATTAAAAACCGAATCTGACAGCGTGTTAGAAATTTATGGCAACGATTTAGCAAACTTAAAAATGGGATTAACGCATCTCGAAGCCCAATTAACGGGTTACGAAATAGCTTATCCCGATGAAGCTCGCTATTCCGCGTCAATGGTATTTTTAGAACGGGAATTAAGTGAACAAGTTGCGATGCTTAGAACAATTTCAATTGGACTTGATCGCGCCAAAGCACAGACTGACCATTTTAGTTTGCTGCATGAAAATGTATTAGCAAATTTTGGCGATATTTATTTACAAACCGTCAGTAAATTAGAACCACGCATTATGGTGAATGGTGTACCTGATTATTTATCGCGGGCTGAAACAGCAAATAAAATTCGTGCTTGTTTGTTGGCAGGAATTCGTTCAGCGATGTTGTGGAAACAATGCGGCGGACGACGGTGGAGATTTTTGTTTTTTCGTAAAAAAATTCAAATAGAAGTACAACGTTTAGTCAAACTCATTGAATGACCACCATTCAAAATCATCTCGATATTACTGCCAATAATTTAATTGCAGTTTCTGACTCGCCGCGTTTAGATGCTGAGGTTTTATTGGCGTTTGCATTGGGAAAAAATCGTAGTTATTTACGCGCTTGGAATGACAAAATTTTAGATTTTTCAGTTGTCGAACGTTTTGATGCACTGATTTCACAACGTTTAGATGGTGTACCGATTGCCTACTTGATTGGTACACGCGAATTTTGGTCACGAGAATTTATTGTTTCGCCTGACGTTTTAATTCCTCGCCCCGACACTGAATTATTGATTGAATTATGTCTAGCGCAAATTCCAGAAGATTCAACTTTTAAAATTTTGGATTTGGGGACAGGTTCTGGTGTGATTGCCATTACACTTGCTGCCGAACGTCCAAATGCCCATATTCTTGCGGTTGATGCAAGTTCTTCAGCACTTGTTGTCGCTCAAAAAAACGCGCATCAACACGATTGTAAAAATGTCGAATTCATTTTGAGTAATTGGTTTTCTTCTGTTCCAAAAATCGAATTCGATTTAATCATCAGTAACCCGCCATATATTTCTGCAAATGATGAACATTTGTCACAAGGCGATGTTCGTTTTGAACCTAAATCTGCGTTAATTGCTGCCGACGAGGGGTTGAGTGATATAAAAACAATTGCTGCTGTTGCGAAAAATTACTTGAAACTGCAAGGACAACTTTGGTTTGAACATGGCTACAACCAAGCACAAAAAGTGCAACATATTTTGAAAGAATTAAATTATTTTGATGTTCAAACGCATCAAGATTTAGCAGGTCAACCGCGCGTTACAAAAGGCAATTTAACGCGTTAATAAAGATTGTAGTCGCTTTGCTGCTTTTTCACAGCTGACAGCGGTTTGTTCGATGCGTCGAACTAATTCAAAATCAACATCTAATCCATCAAATTGAAGAATTCCTGCTTTGTTAAGTGGCTCACAGGCTATTTGCATTTTTTGTTCTGCATCTAACATGGCAGCAGACGGTTCAATTTCACTGAACATCACTGCATTTGTCATGCTGTTTTGAAATATGAAAACACTTTCTGCAAAATCTTTTAACGACTGATTTTGTTCGCCGTAACTGCCAAGTAACATGGCATTACATCCAAATAACAATGCGACATTTACGACGATAAATGATTTTCTGAACACGTTAAACCACTAACGCTTCAATGTGATTCACGAACCCACCTGACGCAAGTTCTAAACCTTGTTTATAAAACTGACTCGCAGCATTTGTATCGCCTTGTGTCATCGCCAAATCACCTAACAAACGGTAGCTTTGCACACTCGGATCAAGTGAAATACTTTGTTGCAAATAACGTTGCGCTTTTGTGTAATCTGCCTGTTGACCACTTAATTTACCCACGACCATCAATAAAATTGCATCATTCGCGTGACCAATCAACCAACGTTCAGCTGTTTCGAGTTGTAAAATTGGATTGACTGATTGAATATTTCCAAACAAAACTAATAAAGTTTCGTTCCAGTTCGCAGACAAATTTTTAACTAATTCATCTTCAATACTTGCACCTGCACCAACATCAATCATCGCTGCAAAATAAATCGCTGCCACACCACGCATGACTTTTATCGATAATGGCATTTCTACCCAAAGCGATTGAAGCATTTGACGATTTTTTTGTTCAGCCGCTTCTTTAAGAAGGTTACTAAATACTTCTGTTTCGATTAATTTTAACTCGGCTTCCATTAAAACTTTGTGCGTGGTTAACGAGGGAATTAATGAACGTAATGCTTGCCAATCGCCTAATTGTTGATACGTTAAATGCAACAAACGTAACACACTGGCTTGAGTTGGATTAACAGAATGTAAACGAGTTAACGTTTCTAACGCTTCGGTGTATTGTTGACCCGATAAATTCAATTCAGCTTGCGTCAATCCAACTGCAATTTCGGCATCGTCACCATGTTCAGCAGCAAATTGTAAATACTCATCACGCTTATCAAACGCACCACGCGATTGAGCGGCTCTTGCTGCTGTTAAATAATGAATTAACGGTGCGCCACTGTGTGAAGCGTGTTTAATTAAAATGTTTTCAGCGTCTTCCCAATTTCCTTCTGCCGAATCCACCAACCCTTTGATTAACGCTTGCTGAGAAATGTTAAGTTTATTGGTAGCAACCCGTTTTTTAATTTGTTTTGGTAATCGAAATGACCAACCAAGTAATCGAAAGCTAAAATATAAAGCGAAAAATAAGGCAATCAACCCTATTAAAAAAACCACGAGTGACGTTTCAATAGACCATTGTTCGATGCCAATGAGTACATAACCCGCGCTGTTTAAATGCGTTAAAAACTGGCTACCAATAAATCCCGCATAACCTAAACCGCCTAAAATAACCAAAAGAAAAAGCATTTTTTTCATGATGAATTCTCTTATTGTTGCGCTGGCGCGGTTTCGGTTTTTACAGCAGATGTATTCGATAACGCTTTATCTGTTTCAAGTCGTAATTTTGTGATGTCACGCAACATTTTCAATGACAAACTAATATCAGGGAATTGCGTGCGAATCCGAACGTCTGTGAGCTTATCGAGTGCAAGCGTGAAATGTTCAGCCGCTTTTTCTTTCACAAAATTACTGGCTATCCATTTTTGTGTATCTGCCAAACTTGCCTGATAAAGCACATCGTTTTGTTGAACCAATGCAATTTTGATAATTTCTAATTTCACTCGTAATTGCTCGCGAATAAACTGCGCTTGTTCAGGCGTTAAAATTTCATTGACGTGTTGTTGAACATGGCGAATTGTTACCATTGATTCTAATTGCCCGATTAAATCTTTTGGATCTTTTTTAACGTCTGGGACGATAGGTTTCACAGTTTCATCTTTACCTGCATAAGGCAACAATAAAGTGAGTGAGTCAATTTGAGATTCTAAATTTTGCAACGTAGCGTAGATTCCAACGACATCTGCTGCATTTACTTTGCTCATCGCAGAAATATCTTTGGCTAATTGTTCACGAATTTTATAAGCAGCCGCGTCGCCACTTTCACGCAAACGCTGATCGGCGGCTTCTAAGGCTTCCATTGTAGTATTAACATCACCCATTAAAAGCAAACGTTGATTTGCAACGCTTAATAAATACTCTGCATCAGCAAGCAACCAATCGCCGCGTGTTTTGCCTAATTGGCGTTGTAATTTTTGAATTTCTTCGGATAAATCTTTGCGGGTTGCATCTAATTTTTCATTTTGTAAATTTGAAAATTCGGTCACGCTATTTGTGAAATGCGCTTCTTTATTACCTACATCAGTTTGAACAGCGGCGAGTTGTGATTGTATTGCCGCAAGCTGAGATTGGTAATCACTGATTTGTTGCGACACCGCGCCTTTAACTTCACCGCCCAAACCTTCTTGTTTGTCGCGTAATTGCTGTAAAAAATAATAACCAACACCCGCCACAACAGCGATAACTAGAAAAATAATTAAACCAAACCAAAATCCGCTGCGAGAACGTCTGACTTCTGGCGGTGTCTCTTTGACAGTTTGTTGTTCAATTGCTTCAATCAATTCAGCCACTTTCTTCCCCATTTATTATCGTCGTTATTGTATTAAGAATTGCGCCATCTGACGGCATTTGCGCGAGTGCAATGTCTTCAAAACCGAGATTTTTTGCGATGGTTTGAATGCGCTCGCTGACTACTATTAAAGGTATTTTTATTAACAAATCATATTGCGTTTCTGGCAATATTTTCACTAAATTTTGTATTGCTTCGCCGCTTGTTATTGTTATGAAATCTAACTTTTGTTGCAAAATTTCAGTGCAATTGACTAGCGGAATTTCACGTTTATAAACATCTTGATAATTGACATTTGCGCCACGGTTTTTCAACGTATCTGCTAGCGTTTCACGTCCATTTTCGCCTCGAATTATCACGATATTTTTTTGTGAAACATTTTGTAATTCGTTTAATTCTAACAATGCTTCGCTATTATAACCATGCTGCGGCATTAAATCGACGTTCAACCCCACTGTTTTTAAGGCTTGCGCGGTGGCTTTGCCAATAGCTAAACACGATTTAGTTTTTAATCGGCGCATTCTAGCATTATCTAACTGTGAACAATAACAATGGACGGCATTTGTGCTGGTAAAAATAAACCAATCCGTATGTGTTAAAAATGATTCAATTTCATCACCACTTAACATTATCGGAATAATTTCAAGTGTCGGTAAACGAATCGGAATGCCATTATTTAAGAGAATTAAATCACATAAATTTTCAGCTTGATGCGCGGGTCGTGTGACTAAAATTCGCGCCTGTTTTAAATCAGCCATCAATTAACGCTTTTAAAATTTCAGCCGCACCTTGTTTGAGCAACTCGTCAGCAATGCTTTCGCCAATTTCAACAGGATTTTTAAAATCACCCTGTTTTTCAGCACGATAAATTACACTGCCGTCAGGATTTCCAACCAATGCACGCATGCAAATTTCACCATTTTTTAATTCGGCAAATCCTGCAATCGGCACTTGGCAACCGCCGTTTAATTTTGCATTCATGGCACGTTCAGCAATTACGCAAACGGCGGTCGTTTCATCATGCAAAGATTTTAACATTTCATTTATTTCAATATCATCGACGCGACATTCAATGCCAATCGCACCTTGTCCACACGCGGGCAAACTAATTTCAGTTGGCAAACTTTGGCGAATTCTTTCGCCCATTCCTAATCGTTTCAAACCAGCGGAAGCCAAAATAATTGCATCATATTCACCTGCATCGAGTTTCGCCAAACGAGTATTTACATTACCGCGTAACGATAAAATCTCGGCATTCGGAAAACGTGCTTTGATTTGACATTGACGACGCAAACTCGACGTTCCAATTCGTGCATTTTCTGGCAAATCGTCGAGATTTTGATAATGATTCGACACAAACGCATCCGTTGGATCTTCGCGTTCTAAAATTGCTGCAAGGTGTAAACCTTCGGGGAAATCAATCGGCACATCTTTCATAGAATGCACCGCAATATCAGCATTTCCTTCGAGCATTCCTTGTTCTAGCTCTTTGACAAATAACCCTTTTCCGCCAATTTTAGCGAGCGGTGCATCGAGGATTTTATCGCCGCGCGTCACCATCTTAACAAGTTCAGTTTTGATATTTGGAAACGCTTGTTGCAAAAGTGCCGCGACGTGATCGGCTTGCCAGAGAGCTAAAGGGCTTTGACGGGTAGCAATTCGGATAATTTTAATAGTCACTTGTGATTGAAATCTGAAATTAAGAATGAGTGAAAGTTTAGCGTAAATGCGCTATTTCGTCGAAATAAGTCATCCGAAAATTTTCTGAACGAATTACAAATGGCGGGTTTTAATGTTGAAAAATCGACAGCCCCTGCATTTTTTTGCAAAGACTATCGACCATTAAAATTAGGTTTTACAATAAATTTAAAGCGGCTTAATGTGTTTTAAAATGAGCAATTTCACCCGCTAAACTGCGAATTTGTTCTTCTAATGATTCCGCAGCCGCCGCAGCTTCTTCCACCAATGCGGCATTTTGCTGGGTAACACAATCCATTTGAGTGACCGCTTGATGTACTTGATCAATCCCCGCGTTTTGTTGAATCGATGCGGCAGCAATTTCAGACATTACTTCTGTCACTTTTTGAATTGAATTCACAATGTCTTCCATTGTTTTTCCTGCTTGTTCAACTTGTTTGCTACCACTTGAAATTCGATCAACCGAATCGCTAATTAAGCGTTTAATTTCACCTGCTGCACTCGCAGCGCGTTGTGCTAAATTACGAACTTCGATAGCGACCACCGCAAAACCTTTACCTTGATCGCCCGCTCTAGCCGCTTCTACTGCCGCGTTTAATGCCAAAATGTTAGTTTGGAACGCGATGTCATCAATTACCGTAATAATATCGACAATTTGATGTGATGATTCGTTGATATTCGCCATCGTCAACACAACTTCATTCACCACTGAAACACCTTTTCTTGCAGTGTTTGCCGCACCTAAAGCCATTTGATTTGCGTGTTTTGCGTGTTCTGTGTTTTGTTGTACCGTCGTACTTAATTCTTCCATACTTGCGGCAGTTTGTTCCAAACTTGCGGCCTGCTCTTCGGTTCGATGCGATAAATCATTATTACCTGCGGAAATCTCATCAGCAGCTGTTGCAATTTCATCACTAGAAGTCCGAATACTTGCCATCAATGTTTTCAAATTCGCATTGGTATGATTGATACTTTCAGTCACTTTTCCAAACACACCTGGATATTCAGTCTTAATTGTTTGTGTTAAATCACCTTTTGCAAGTGCTGAAATGACACGATCAATTTCATTTAAACAACCTAATGCAGTAATTGTTTTATTGATATTTTCTTTGAGAGATAACATTTCGCCTCGTCCGTCAGCGGTGACACGATGTTCAAAATCACCTTCCGCAATGTATTCCATTACTTGCACAATGTCGTTCAACATCGTTCGCATTGCTGCCTGAGTCAAAATACCTTTTTCAATAGTTTCTTTAAATTTGCCTTCGACATTTGCCACAATTACTTTAGAAAAATCGGCGTTATAAATTGAAGTCGTCACGTCATTTAAAGCAAACATCGTAATTCTAAGCCGAGCAATCGTTTGATTGATGCTATCTTTCATTTTTACGAAATCGCCTTCTGTCGCCGCAGTTATTTGTACCGATAATTCACCTTTTGAAACACTACTCATTACAAACGCAGTATCCATAATAATGTCAGACAAATTTTTACGCATTTCATTAATTGAATAAATTAAACTGCTGGTATCGCCAGAGTGAACTTCAACATTTATTGATAAATTACCACTCGAAATTTCTTTAACAACACTTGCCGTATAACTTGGTTCGCCACCCAATTCACTAAGCAATCGACGCACAATCATCATTCCAAAAAATACAGATAACGCCAATCCAGCGATTACCATAACAATTGATGTAATCAACGAAAATTGGTAACGATTTTGTGCATTTTCATATTCTTGTTTTGCGATGTCTTTTTGTAATTGAACTAACGCATCAATACCGTCTGAAACGGGAACAAATAGTGGACGGATTTTTTCAATGACTATTTTTTTTACAGATTCGGAATCACCGCCATTTTTAAGTTTTTCTAATGCTGGGTTAATACCTTCTGTTATATATTTTTTCCGAGATTCGACAAATTTATTAACAAGTATTGCTTCATCGGGTGTCATTTCAGTTGACGCATAACTGTCCCAAAGCGTGTTAATTTCAGTGCGAATTTTTTCTATTTTTTCCAAACTACGTTCATTTTCTGCTGGATCATTAACCGCATTTGCAATTTTCAGACGAACATCAATTTGCATTGCTTTAATTTCAGAAAGATCAGCAATAGGAATTGTTCTATCGGCATAAACCGTTTTTAAACCCTCATTAGTTTGATGCAACGCATATAGATTTAAACCGCTCAACGTGAGCATCACGGCTGACATTAATCCAATAAGGAAAAGCAGACGATTTTTAACGGTGAGATTATTAAGCATGATTGAGCAGCCTCTGTTTTATTTTGTAATTTAAATAGTTATATTGAATTCAGTTGTCGGCATCAAGATGACATTTTCAAGAAGCTGCCCAAAACTTAACCGTATTTTTGTTTATTTCGGTTCATCCAAAAATTTGTCGCTAATTGATGTGCTTGTTCTTTTGTTTCCGTTTTATTCAGCAATTTCAAAGCCACAGCAGCTGTGCCAATAACACTGGCTTCTGCAAAATCATCTTCAAATTCACCGCGCCACAACAACGTGAGTTGTTTAGGATTTAAATTTTCGGGCTTAACGTGTCGATGCGTAAATAATGCGTCCCACATTTCGTCACTTAATTCGCCGTTATGAACACTTTGCACCAAACATTCTACGTCAGGATTTCGTTCAGTTTCACCGCCCTCACCTTTCAAAACTGCCATGTGTGGTTGATTTAAAAGCATTGCTGCGTGTTGATGAACTGCTCTATAACTGGGGTGAAAAATACCTTGAATACTGTAAGGTGCATCAAATGGATTTAGCAAACGCACCAATGTGTGAACAGGTGAACGAAGTCCTAAAATCGGACGTAATTGAATAATATCGTGCAATTTTGGGCAAAAATGTTCGAGTGACAAATAACTGAATTTTTGCATTTTTAATTGGTTTTCTGCTACTTCAATTGAAGTAGCTGCTTTCAAACCCAAATAATGCAATACGTTTTCGGTATAAATTCGGTCTGGCGAGTGTCCTTCTGCGCCGTGCATAAAAATCGTCACGCCATTTTCAACTAACAATAAAGCCGATAATAAAAACCACGGTAAATGCCGACGTTTTCCCGCATACGACGACCAATCTAAATCAACGTGAATACTATTTTGAAAATGAAAAAACTCGCGTCCTGCTTGAGCAAAGCCCGCTAATTCTTCGGCGGTTTCTTCTTTTACCCGCATTAACATTAAAAACGCGCCTAATTGAATTGGCAAAACTTCATCTGCCAAAATCATTTTCATCGCTTTATAGGCTTCTTCTCGTGTGAGAGGACGTGAACCTTTCTTGCCTTTGCCTAAAATACGGACAATTTCAGCAAATGGATGTTCTTCAGAAGGTGTATTTTCGTGGTGAGTAAAAGTCATAACGTAAATCTCAAATAATGATCAAGTAACAATGCGGCAAAAATTACCGTGATATAAACAATCGAATACCAAAACGTCCGCATCGCGGTTTTATTATCTTTTGCTCGCATCATCGCAATAACGTAATACAAAAAAACGATATTTAAAATCAACGTCACGCCTAAATAAATGAGTCCACTCATGCCTGTTAAATACGGCAACATCGTCACGATAAAAAGCAATACGGTATAAAGCAAAATTTGCAATCGCGTGTAATCTGCGCCGTGCGTCACTGGCAACATCGGGATATTTACTTTGGCATATTCTTCTTGGCGAGCAATGGCTAATGCCCAAAAATGTGGGGGTGTCCAAACGAAAATAATTAACGCCAACAACAAAGCGTAAGGATGTACTTCGCCTGTCATTGCACACCAACCCAATAATGGCGGTGTTGAACCGAATAATCCACCAATCACGATGTTTTGTGGCGAAGCACGTTTTAAATAGCAGGTGTAAACAATTGCATAGCCAAACAACGATAAAAAGGTCAGTACGGCGGTCAATATATTCACTTTTACAATTAACAAAAGCATTGCCACAACACCTAAAATTGCAGCAAAACTTAAAACATTCGTGGTACTTAAATCGCCTTGTGGCAACGGACGATTTTCCGTGCGGCGCATTTCTGCATCTGCTTTGCGGTCAATAAAATGATTAATAGCAGCGGCTGAGGCGGACGCAAAACCAATCCCGACTAAGCTGTAAAACATCAGATCAAGTGGCGGCAACATTGGCATTGCAAGCAACATTCCAACGACTGCGGTAAATAACATTTCTGCAACCACATTAGGTTTACAGAGCGTGAGGTAACTTTTCCAAAGAGGTGTAGGCATAGTGAATATCATCCGAATTTTAAAAAGATCATGAAGTTGACAGCAACTGTAGCAGACGTAAAAAACCAACGTCAACTAATGTGAAATAAGGGGAAAGTGTTTATGTAGAAGCTCTGTGCGAAATAAGCCACTGGATAGGTGAACAAATTAGAGTCATTAAAAGCATTAAACTCGTTAGGTAATTTTTTGCTAATTCATTGATTGAAATGCCAAAGGAATCATTCAAAAAAATAGTGAAACTATTTTTATTTTTAAAGTCAGACCGTTTTGAGCCTCCCACCGTGTTAAATTTTAACTCAGATTTAGATTTCAATTTTTTTGAAGTTTTGGAGATTAAAATGACTACAGCATTTGAACCAACCGTTGTAATTGCAAGTGATTACTTAAACACATTCTCTAATGTTTCGATTGAGGGCTGCAACATAGTTGCATCAGCATTCGATGATGACAGTGTTGTCGCTATATCATCTAAGAAAAAACCATCTTTGATTGTAGTCATAAGCTCAAAATCATCAGGTAAAACTGTATTGCACTTACAAAATAACTGGGAAACAAAAGATATTCCTGTTTTTGTAACACAATCTTTATCGGTTAATGAAATTGCATCGGAAATAAGACTAAATCTTTTGTTGAGAACAAATGTGATGAGTTTTAGACGATAGTAGTGAATTAACTTTGAATAAAAAGCGCGTGTGTTTCAGTGAAAAATAACCATTATTTTACAGTTTTAAAAATTTACGGTTATGCCAAGTTATTCACACCGTTGTCTATCGTCTTCGCCATTGACGCTAAAACATCATGCGCTTTAAGAACAGTTTCATTAATTTTTTTGCTATTTTCAGATTCAGATTGACGCGCTAACAGCACTTCAATCGTCATCATTAACATACCTAATTGATTTAAAGGTTGCTTCCATTGATGAGCAATGACACTCATTGACGCACTTACATCATTTTGTCGATGTTGAATGTCGAGCAAGTCTGCCCGAAGTTGTTTATTCAATCGAAAAAAATGCAAAACAACGAAGCTAACAATCAGCAATAAAAGCGTTACACCCAACAACAAATTAAAAGTTGTCGAATCTGATTTGAGTTCTAAGGCATAAGCACTGATTGGTATGGATAAAAATAATAAACTCACTAAAGAGATAATTATTTTTTCTTTTTTACATTTCAAGATACCACCCTCTCGCTGGCTGATTTTTAATCACGTCATATCGCAATTTCTTTCGTAATTCACCAAGTAAATTTTTTAATGCAGAGTCCGTCATTTCCTCATTCGCCCAAATAACTTGGTTAATTTCAGATTTTGACACTGTTTTATTTTGACTCGAAATGAACAATTCGAGCAAAAGACATTCTTTGCGTCCTAAACTTACTTCTTCATTCGCTACAAACAATCGTTTTTGCGTTATATCGTAGCGAACATCAGGTTTTATCTGTATGAAATTTAATCTCGTACCAATTCGCTTAACTACATTTTCTAATGCAATGTTAAGTTTTTTAAAATTTAGAGGTTTAGTCATATAGCCATCAATTTGTAAATTGGTAGCTCGAAGAAGATATTCTGTGTTAGTAAACGCACTTAAAATAATAACTGATGTTTGATTATTGCATTGACGCAGCTGCTCAATAAAGCACAAACCATCTACGCTGGGCATTTGAATGTCGGTAATAATAATGTCGATATGCTCATTACTCAGTGTTTTCAGAGCATTCTCGACATCATGGGCTAAATACATGGCATTAAAAAAGCCAGATAGCAGGTTATAAGCATCGGCACAGGTAGCGATGTTGTCTTCGACAAACAATAAATTCAATTTTTTTAAAATTAGTGCGTTATTTAGCATGATAATTGAACGTCGGGAAATGAGAATTAACGCTTCATCGATTCAAAAAATTCACTATTTGTTTTAAAGTCTTTCAGCTTACCAATTAAAAATTCTGACGCTGCCATATCATCCATTGGATGCAAGATTTTTCGCAAAATCCACGTTTTTTGCAATGTATCAGCATCCACTAAATACTCTTCGCGACGAGTTCCAGAACGATTTATATTAATTGCAGGGTAAATGCGTTTTTCAGCAATTTTACGGTCTAAATGTAATTCCATGTTTCCCGTGCCTTTGAATTCTTCAAAAATCACATCGTCCATTTTGGAACCTGTATCAACCAATGCTGTGGCGATAATGGTTAAACTGCCGCCTTCTTCGATATTTCGTGCCGCACCAAAAAAACGTTTAGGTTTTTCTAATGCGTTTGCATCAATACCGCCTGTTAGAATTTTTCCAGATGATGGCACAACTGTATTATAAGCTCTCGCTAAACGAGTGATTGAATCCAATAAAATGACTACGTCGTGTTTATGCTCAACTAATCGGCGAGCTTTTTCAATCACCATTTCGGCAACTTGAACATGACGAGTGGCAGGTTCATCAAAAGTGCTTGAAATCACTTCACCATGTACGCAACGCTCCATTTCCGTGACTTCTTCTGGGCGTTCATCAATCAATAAAACAATCAAATAACATTCGGGATGTTTTTCAGCAATGGCTTGTGCCAAACTTTGCAAAATCATTGTTTTTCCAGCTTTGGGCGGCGAAACAATGAGTCCACGTTGACCTTTACCGATTGGTGCAATCAAATCAATCATGCGCCGTGTTAAATCTTCACTTGTTCCATTTCCTTGTTCTAAAACAAAACGTTGGTGAGCAAAAAGCGGTGTTAAATTTGAAAAGGTAATTTTGTTTTTTGTGTTTTCTGGCGGTTCAAAATTGATTTGATCCACTTTTAACATGGCAAAATAACGTTCGTTATCTTTCGGAGGACGAATTTTTCCTGTAATCGTGTCGCCTGTTTTCAGCGAAAAACGGCGAATTTGGCTTGGTGAAACATAAATATCATCAGGACCCGCGAGGTAGGAACATCCAGGGGTACGAAGGAAACCAAAACCATCAGCTAAAATTTCTAATACGCCGTCGCCAGAAATATCATCGCCAGCTTTGGCTTGTTTTTTCAAAATTGCAAAAATCAAATCTTGTTTTCGTGAACGAGCCACATTTTCAAGCCCAAGAGATTCGGCGATTTCGATAACTTCACTGATTTGTTTTAGTTTTAGTTCGGTAAGATTCATAAAAGACAGCTCAAAAGAAAGGAATAGCGTTAAGAACTAATGTTCAAAACGATTATTGGAGTAAAAAATTAAGGGATTTTTATTTTGGAATGATGTGTTTGAAGTACGTCACGACTGCAACGTCTGCTAAGTATAGCCGAAACGTGCCATACCGTCCAACCTAATGCAGCAATTCTCGTTATGGAAGATGGCTCGTGCTATAAAAGTAAGCCTTATCGAAAAATGAGATTGCAAAATAAATACAAATTTAAAGCGTTGTTATCAAAAGCGAAGACAGTCCACCAAAGCTACCATTACTCATCAAAACAATATGACATCCGTGTTGAATTTCATTGCGAACCCTCGTCACAATATCTGTCAACGTTTGACAAACTACGGTATTACTCGCCAATGTCATTGTGCTGTGCGATTCAGGCTGATAGATAATTGCTATGTCAGCAGCGCGTAATGAAGCCGCTAACGTATGCTGATGTATTCCCAAGCGCATAGTATTGGAACGCGGTTCAACAATTGCAATAATTTTTTCACCACCTACTCGTTGTCGCAAACCATCTAACGTAGTTGCTATTGCCGTTGGATGATGCGCGAAATCGTCGTAAATTGTCACCCCATTTTTCGATGCTAAGACTTCCATTCTACGTTTCACATTTTGGAAATTTGATAACACGCTAATCGCATTATGCGGCAAAATTCCAACATGATGCGCTGCCGCCATTGCCGCTAAAGCATTTCGTACATTGTGTTCGCCCGTCAAATGCCAATGTACTTCGCCTTGATGATGAACGCCAAAATATACACCGAAATGGCTGCCATCTGAGGTTAATAAATCCGCATTCCAACTGCCTTCACCTAAAATGCTGGTATAAGAAACAGGTGTCCAGCACCCCAATGCCAACGTTTCTTCTAACGCTAAATCACCTTCTGGCGCAATCAATAAACCTTCACTTGGTACAGTGCGGACAAAATAATGAAACTGTTTTTGAATAGCGGCTAAATCAGGAAAAATATCTGCGTGGTCATATTCTAAATTATTCAAAATAGCGGTGCGTGGGTGGTAATGGACAAACTTTGATCGCTTATCAAAAAATGCTGCGTCATATTCATCAGCTTCAATCACAAAAAAATTAGAATCTGTTAGCCGTGCTGACACACCAAAATTCAACGGAATACCGCCAATTAAAAAGCTCGGATTAAATCCATTTGCTTCTAAAATCCACGCAACCATACTACTCGTCGTCGTTTTACCATGCGTCCCTGCAACCGCTAAAACCCACTTATCTTGCAACACATTTTCAGCTAACCATTGTGCGCCACTGGTGTAACGTAGCCCACGATTTAATACCGCTTCGACTTCTGCATTTCCGCGCGATAACGCATTGCCAATAATGACTAAATCGGGAACATCTAAATTTTCAGCACAATATCCTTCTTTAAGCGTAATACCTTGGGTAATAAGTTGATCACTCATTGGAGGATAGACATTTTGATCAGAACCGCTAACTTCATGTCCCAACTGTTTAGCAAGCACCGCTAAACCCGCCATAAATGTGCCGCAAATACCTAGAATATGAATACGCATAAATTATCGCAAAATCCGTTGTTTTGATTTGGCATCAAGCTCATGCAATTTAGGTGCGCGCTTGGCTGGTTTTGGTGAAAGGTCTTTTTTCGCAGCGGATTTTTGAACATCTTTCATAATATCTGTTCCTGTTTCTGACCATTTATCATGCAATACATACTCTTCTAACCACAACGCACCTGAAACATAAGGTAACGCACGATGACGCGCTTCAAGTAATTCAATATTACCTGGGTATAATTCATTTCCAATAACGATTAAGTCTGGATTACTTTCTAAATTTTTAATGCTAAAAGGTTCTTTTAATTGAATCCCCGCTGCCTCTAATTTACGGCGAATATCAGGAGTAATACAACTATCTGAACCTGTTACGTCATGACCTGCTTGTCGTGCCAACAAAGCTAATCCACTCATAAATGTCGTCCCCACGCCAATAATGTGTATCCGCATTTGTCTTATCTCCGCTTAACGTTTTTTCTTCGGCTTTTCAGATTCGGCAGCGGCAGCCGCTTCTTCAGCCGCTTTTTTAGCTGCAATTTCTTCAGCTGTGGGTTCAGGGGGTTTTGGTGGTTCGGCACCTTTCGCGCCATTAGCTTCTAAAAGTTTCACAATACTTTCAGTGCTGATTTTTTTCGCACGCTCTAACAGAGGTACTTGTTGTGCATCTTGAGCATTTACATTTGAGCCAGCTTTAATCAGCAAATTAATAATATCTTCATCACCAAAAATCAATGCGTCCATTAACGCTGTCGTACCAACGTTGTCAGTGGTATTTACATCTGCACCATAAGCTAACAACGTTTTTATGCTATGCAAATTACCACTAAAACACGCAGCCATTAACGCCGTTCGTCCACCTGCATTTTTACTATTTACGTCTATGCCTTGATTCAATAAAGTAATCACACGTCCTTCATTACCATTCATTGCGGCGAGAAATAAATCTTTGCCATCTTCGGCGTGTAGTTGTGGCGAAGATGCGAGTAATAACATAATCAAATAATTTCTATACTTCATACGGAATCGCTACCTGCGTTTAGAGAAAATTGGGATAGAATGAATGCAAAAAACCAATGAACTAATGGAATTTTACCTTCATGAACGAAAATCATAATATCAGCGTCACCGCTACTGCGTCATTCATCGAAACGGAATCAGACGCAAATCAGAACCGCTACATTTTTGCCTATACTATCACTATCGCCAACACGGGTAAAAGTACGGCGCAACTATTACAACGCCATTGGGTTTTAACTGATGCCAATGGTAAGACACAAGAAGTTCACGGCGATGGTGTCATCGGAATGCAGCCACAAATTAATTCCAGTGAAAAATTTCAATACACTAGTAGCGCATTACTTGAAACAGATGTCGGTATTATGCAAGGTTATTACACATTTCGTGACGAAAACGGGGAAACCTTTAACGCGCCAATTCCTTGTTTCACACTTGCTATTCCACGTACTCTGCACTAAATCGTTATGGCTATTTACGCAATTGGTGACATTCAAGGCTGTTTTGACGAACTGTTAAATTTACTCGATAAAATTTCATTCAATGAACATTCAGACCGCCTGTGGTTTACAGGTGATTTAGTGAATCGTGGCGAAAAATCTTTAGAAACACTGCGTTTTATTAAAAATCTTGGTTCAGCTTCAACGACAGTTTTAGGCAATCACGATCTTCATTTATTAGTTACTGCAAATTTTCCCGAACGTATCAAGAAAAAAGACACGTTACAAGCCATTTTCAACGCGCCAGATAGAGACGAATTACTCGATTGGTTACGACAACAACCGTTATTTCATTATGAAAATGACATAGGCTTATTGCACGCAGGTTTGCCACCACAATGGGATTTGGAGCAAACACGAGCAATGGCGACATTGGCTGAAACTGCGTTGCGATGTGCAGATTATAAAGATTTATTAGCACAACTTTATGACAATCAACCCAATATCTGGTCGAAAAAATTAGAAGGCATTGAGCAACTACGTTTTATTTTAAATTGTTTTACACGCATACGTTTTTGTGATGAAAAAGGACGTTTAGATTTTAAAAATAGCGGTGAAATTGGCTCACAACCTGCAAATTTATTGCCGTGGTTTGCTGTTAAAAATCGAAAGTCTGCAAATACAAAATTCATTTTTGGGCATTGGGCGGCGTTAGGATATTACGAAGGATATAATTGTGTTGCGATTGATACGGGGTGTATTTGGGGACGTGAATTAACCGCGTTACGTTTAGATGGCGACAACACACAACGATTTAGTGTGGCTGCGAAATCACAAAAATTACAAAAATAATAATCTCTCGCTTCATTTTAGGAAAATTACTTCAAATGCCAAATAATATCAATGAAATCATACCGTCGCTTGTTGAGCCTATTATAAAAAATGAAAACATTTTGCCAATTATCGTGGGTATCGGTGCATCAGCGGGTGGCTTAGAAGCATTTGAGCAATTTTTTCGCCATACGCCAATTGATAGCGGCATGGCATTTGTTCTTGTGCCGCATCTCGACCCAAGTCATGCCAGTTTATTAACTGAGATTTTACAACGCGCCACAGCAATGCCAGTGGTTGAAGCGTTAAACAAAGCGGTCGTAAAAGCGAATCACGTTTACGTTATTCCACCGAATCGTGACATGAAAATTCTTCATGGTAAATTGCAACTGAGTGTTCCGAAAGCTCCGCGTGGTCAACGTATGCCGATTGATGCGTTTTTTCGTTCGTTGGCAGAAGATCAAGCTGAAAATGCGGTCGGCATTATTCTTTCAGGGACGGGAACTGATGGAACACTTGGATTTCGCGCTATTTTAGGAGTGGGTGGCGTAACATTAGCGCAAGAACCCAATACCGCAAAATACGATGGTATGCCACAGAGCGCGATTCAATCGGGTTATGTAATACACGTTTTGCCTGTTGAGAAAATGCTAGAAGCTCTGATGAATAGCACCCGAAATTTCGCAGTTCAAACAACATTAACACGTCCAAAATCCGCTCCAGCAAAAGAAATTGATAGCATATTGCTACATCTTCGCAGTATTACAGGTCACGATTTTTCACTTTACAAAAAAAGCACCATCGGGCGACGTATCGAACGGCGAATGTTGCAACATTCCATTGATGACACCGAACATTATGCCAATTACATCAAAGAACACCCTGCCGAAGCGCATATTTTATTCAGAGAATTGCTGATTAACGTCACTTGTTTTTTCCGCGATACCGCTGCATTTGAAGTGTTAGAAAAGAAAATCTTGCCCGAATTATTTAAAAATAAAACGAACGGTGACGTATTTCGGGTTTGGATTTCAGGTTGCTCAACAGGTGAAGAAGCCTATTCCATCGCGATATTATTACGCGAACTTTTAGATGAAACACGCAAAGAACTGAAAATACAGATTTATGGCACAGATTTAGACGATGACGCGATTGACAAGGCACGAGCAGGTATTTATCCAATCAATATCGCACAAGATGTCACACCAGAACGGTTACATCGTTTTTTCATAAAAGAAGAAAATAGTTATCGCATCAAAAAAGAAATTCGTGAAATGATAGTTTTCGCTATTCAAAACGTCATTAAAGATCCGCCTTTTACCAAATTAGATTTTCTCAGTTGCCGCAATTTGATGATTTATTTAACGCCAGAATTGCAAGATAGATTGATTACGGCATTTCATTATGCACTGAAGCCAGAAGGCGTTTTGCTTTTATCTCCTTCCGAAAGTGTTGGCAATCACACCAATTTGTTTTCTGCTATTAATCATAAATGGAAATTTTATCGCGCCATAAATACTACCGCGTCCAGTCGAACAATGATGACACGCCCATTGGCGTGGGCTGCAGCAAAAAGTGGTAATAATGAAGTTGGAACAGCTCCCATGATGAAAGAAACCAATTTTGCTGAATTAACACGACGTGTCTTAATTCAATTTTTTGCTCCAGCTTCTGTCGTGACAGATTTAAATGGCGATATTCTTTATGTGCATGGTGATACAGGAAAATATTTACGCCCGCCTCCTGGTCACGCCACATTAAACATCGTTGAAATGGCGCGAGAAGGATTAGATTTAGAGCTACGCAGCGGGCTTTATTTAGCCGCTTCCGAGGGTGCGCCAACCCTAAATCGTGAAATACAAGTGAAAACAAATGGCGGCTTTAGTACTGTAAATTTAACTATTCGAGCATTGCCAGACTCAAGTGGTAGTCAAAAACAATTGCTCGTCAGCTTTCAAGATGTTCCCACACCAATTACTAAAACCCGTCGCAAGCGCCACGTTGCTATTAAACCAGCTGAATTAACGCGCATCGAAGAACTTGAACGTGATTTAGCGTATGTAAAAGAAAGTCATCAGTTCAATCATGAAGAACAACAAGCCTCGAATGAGGAACTCAAATCAACGAACGAAGAATTGCAATCGACCAACGAAGAATTGCAATCGACTAACGAAGAACTAGAAACCTCAAAAGAAGAATTACAATCTGTTAACGAAGAAATGATTACGGTAAATTCGGAGTTGCAAGGCAAAATCGAACAACTGGCCGACATTCAAAACGATATGAAAAATTTGCTCGATACGATTAACGTCGGCATTCTTTTTCTGGATAGAAATTTATTGATTCGCCGTTTTACTCGTGAAGCGACAAAAATTTATCGTTTAGCAGAATCTGATGTAGGGCGGTCGTTAAACGACATACGATGTATGGCGGAAGGCGATGATTTGCTGGTTGCTGCACAACAAGTTTTAGATTCATTGATTCCGTATGAACGCGAAATGAGCATTGGAAATAATGAATGGATATTGGCACGCATTCAACCTTATCGCACGCTAGATAATGTCATTGATGGCGTAGTGCTAACATTTACAAATATCACTTCTCGCGTCAAAGCGATAGCAACAGAAGATGCGTTAATTTTGGCAGAAGGTATCGTGAATACTATTCGTGAACCGTTTGTTGTTCTCGATGGTAATTTAAATATCGTGTTTGCAAGCCGCACGTTTTATCGCATTTTTAAAGCAACCCAAGAAGAAGCGATTGAACGTTCAATTTATACAATGGGTGATAAACAATGGGATACGCCCACGTTGCATGAATTATTCGATAACATTTTAGAAATAGATAAGCCGATGGACAATTATGAAATTTATTACGATTTCCCTGTCATCGGAAAGCGATTACTCACGCTAAACGCACGACGTATTGCGGGTAAAATCGGCGTACCAAAAATGATTTTATTGTCCATTTTTATTCGCTGGGAAAATCCAAGTGAATTGTAAAAAGGATGCGGGTGAAATAACGCCCGCATCCTTTTCTAACGTATAATGCGCCGATTCAACATCTTTATTTTTTACATTTCTTCATGACTGATTGGCACACAGATTACACATATTTATTAAGCTGCGGTTTAAAAGGCATCGAAAAAGAAAGCCTTCGCATTAATGCTCAAGGTTTTATTTCTCAAAGTATTCACCCACACGCGTTGGGTTCGACGCTGACGCATTCACAAATCACGACGGATTATTCAGAAGCCTTAATTGAATTGATTACGTCGCCATTTGCCGACATTCGAGACACGCTAAAAGAACTACAAAGAATTCACCAATTCGTTTATGAAAATTTGGGTGATGAGCAGTTGTTATGCGCGAGTATGCCGTGTGGAATTGATGGTGATGAGAGCATTCGGATTGCCGAATATGGCACTTCAAATATCGGGCGAATGAAACACGTTTATCGTCATGGACTTTGGCATCGCTACGGGCGCACGATGCAGGCAATTGCGGGGATTCATTTTAATTATTCAGTGCCTGAACCGTTATGGGGATTTTTATATGAAAAAAGTGATAAATCGCAATCTTTAGCCAACTTTAAAAATGCCGCTTATTTCGGATTGATTCGGAATTTTCAACGAATTGGCTGGTTAATTTTGTATTTATTTGGCGCGTCACCAGCAATTTGTAAAAACTTTTTCAAGAGCCGACCAGCGTTGATGGCGCAATTTGAAGAATTCGACAACGGCACGCTTTATCATCCTTACGCTACGTCTTTGCGAATGAGCGACATCGGTTATAAAAGCAAAAATCAGGCGGATTTGCACATTGATTACAATTCGCTCGACGGTTATGTTGAGAGCTTGAGTGCAGCGATTAGTACGCCTTATGCGGATTATGAAAAGATTGGTGTATGTGAAAATGGCGAATATAAACAGTTAAACGCTAACATTTTACAAATCGAAAACGAGTTTTACAGCATCATGCGCCCGAAACAGATTGCGTTATCGGGCGAGAAACCGACTTCGGCATTGCGGCGCGGTGGTGTGGAATATGTGGAAATGCGGGCGTTAGATTTAAATCCATTTCAACCGCTAGGCATTGACGAACCGACGGCGCGTTTTATTGAAGCGTTATTACTAACGTGCTTATTAACTGACAGCCCCGAAATTAATGCCGATGAATTGCGCGTGAATAATTCTAATCAGTTAATCGTGGCGAATAGCGGACGCAAACTGAATGTGAAATTGGTAAAAAATGGCGAAACAATGACGTTGCAAAACTGGGCGCGTGAAATTTTGATTTCGATGCAACCGATTTGTGAAGCATTGGATTCGAGTAAAACCGAAAATCCGTATTCTGAAGCGTTGAAATTGCAGCGTGAATTGGTTGAAAATCCTGATTTAACGCCATCTGCGCGAGTGTTAGCGGCGATGCGCGACACTAAAAAACCGTTTGCGTGTTTTGCGGTAAATCAATCGGCAGAATTAGCCAAAATTTTCGCCGCGCAAACGTTAGACGAATCCACACGGCAGAAATTCATGAATTTGGCGGCGGAATCGCACGCAAAACAACGTGAATTAGAAGCCGCGCCATCTGTGCCTTTTGAACAATTTTTAACCAATTATTTTTCCCAATTATGAACATTGAAACGTTACAAACCGAACTCGCGGGCAAAAATCCGCGTGTGATTTTAAAAGCCGCGTTAGCACAATTCGACAATATCGCGATTTCATTCAGTGGCGCGGAAGACGTTATTTTGATTGATTTGGCGTTGAACATTCGCAAAGATATTCAAGTCTTTTGCCTTGATACGGGACGGCTGCACCCTGAAACGTATCGTTATATTGAACAAGTGCGAAAACATTACGGCATTGAAATCGAAATTTTAAGCCCAAATCGTGAATTGCTCGATGCGTTTGTTAAAACCAAAGGCTTGTTTAGTTTTTATGAAGATGGGCATTCGGAATGTTGCGGAATTCGTAAAGTTGAACCATTACGCCGTAAATTAGCGAATGTCGATGCGTGGATTACAGGACAACGAAAAGACCAAAGTTTGGACACGCGCCAAGATATTCCCGAAGTGCAAATTGATAGCGCGTTTTCAACGCATGAACATGCGTTAATTAAATTTAATCCGTTATTGAATTGGACTTCGGCGCAAGTGTGGGATTATATCGAAGCGTATCAAGTGCCTTATAATCCGCTGCATCAACAGGGTTTTATTAGTATTGGTTGCGAGCCGTGTACACGCGCCATTTTGCCAAATCAACATGAACGTGTGGGTCGTTGGTGGTGGGAAGATGCAGCGAAAAAAGAATGCGGTTTACACGCGGGGAATGTGAAAAACTAAATCAAAAAAGGGCGACAAAATCGCCCTTTTTTACATCCAAAAATTAGTCTTCAGATTGTTCAACTAAAAACTTTTTATAGTTAATCGACACTTTCAAACCCGCAAATCGTCCTGCCATGCGCGTTAATTCTTGAGTTTTTTTATCAAACGAAAGTTTAACTTCATTCAACGCGCGGTCTTCATAACCTTTTTCGATTTCGTGCGTGTCGAGCAAAAAATGATAAACATAAATTTCCTGTTCAGGCTCATCCTTTATTTCTAACGGTTCGCCTAATTTCGCCACAACAGCCGCTTTTTTCGGCAAATGTTCAGATATTTTTTCCAGCAACGCGCTATTCGCTTTGAGTTGATGCTTCTCTTTGTCGATTTCCGCGCCACCGATTGAACGTAAAGACACTTCTAAAAACTTCGGCGGCGCAATTTGTAAAAACAACGATGAAAACGACCACGCTGTCAGCTTACTTTCTTTGTTGAAATACAAATCGGTGTAAAAATGGATTTCAGGTTTAATCAAATTCCCGTCTTTATCAATTTTCCGAAACCAATATCGCCATTTTCGTCCATTAGGCGTGGGCGAATCGTCACTCGGATACAAACGCGACAATGACACAAAATCTTTGCTGTACAAAATTGGCTCTTTAAATTGCAATGTAAATTCGTCGGTGACAACAATCGCAAAGTGTTTATCAAAATCATTCATTTGTTGATAAACCTGAAACGCTCGTAACCAATACACGCAACCCGTCAACATCAACGCGAGCATGATAATCGTAACAAATGAACCTTTTTTAATTAACTTTTTCATTCAGGCAAATTAGCAACAAAACTTTTCAAATACGCCAAAAAGTCTTCTTTCAATTCAGGGTGAATTAAGGCTTCTTCAACGCTGGCTTGTAAATAACCAAGTTTTGAACCGCAATCATAACGTTTGCCTTCAAATTCATACGCAAACACATTTTGATCCAGCATCAACGCAGCAATTGCATCGGTCAATTGGAATTCACCACCTGCACCTTTGCCCGTTTCCTCGATTTTTTTAAAAATTGCTGGCGTTAAAATGTAACGTCCAACCACTGCTAAATTCGACGGAGCACGATCTGGCGCAGGTTTTTCAACAATCAAATCTACTTGCCCCAATGTCGGCGACATTTCTTTGGTTTGAACAATCCCGTATTTGTCAGTTTCGCTCGGATTGATACGTTCAACGCCTAAAATACTGCATTGATTTTTGTGATATTGCGCGACCATTTGCGTTAAGCAACCACTATTTTCACCATTTACAATTAAATCGTCCGCCAAAATAACCGCAAACGGTTCATCACCAATCGCTCGTTTCGCGCAATGTACGGCGTGACCTAAACCTAACGCTTCAGCTTGACGAATAAAAATAAACGTCACATTCGGCGGCATCATTTGGCGAATCATTTGCAATGTTTCGATTTTGCCGCGAATCATCAATTCATTTTCAAGTTCATAGGCTTTATCAAAATGGTCAACAATCGCGTTTTTGCTGCGACCTGTGATGAAAATCATCGTATCAACACCAGCGGCAACCGCTTCTTCGACCGCATATTGAATCAACGGTTTATCGACAATCGGCAACATTTCTTTTGGACTTGCTTTGGTCGCAGGTAAAAAACGGGTTCCTAAACCTGCGACTGGAAATACTGCTTTTCTGATTTTTTGACTCATTTATTTCAATCTCTCGTGGTTGTTTGATTTTTGAATACAAGATTTTATCTTGTATCTCTTTCGTTGTTATTTTCGACCGCTTCACGATGTACTTTGACAAATCGAATACCGACTAACTCCGAAAAATCCTCTTTTTTAGGATCACTTGCTCGATTTGTCATTACTTCGAGCGTAACGTTAATTTCACTGCCATTTGCCATCATAATTTTGCAATTTTCATGTATCGTCCCAGGCTTTAAAAAATATGAAAATTCTTTATCCACATTGATGACGGAACACCCAGACAAACTGACATCGCGCAAACTTAAGCTCATTACATCAGCGTACATATCTCCTGTGACTTTTATTCCTGTTTTCTCAAACAAAACCTTACGTTCTTTTAATAAAATACGCTCTATATGATCGGTAGCCTCACGATATTTATCTCTATATTCAACCGTTGATTCGTTAGGAACAGGTGCTTTCAAAATAATTTCGCAAAAATTGGCAGCATCAGAAAATATTTTGTTGCGATCGTGTTCACGTCTATTTTGCCAATTCAACAAGGGTGGAATTGCAACCGTTAAAACATTGGTGTCTTCGTATGTAGTATTTTTAATCGATTTACTTGAAAATTCCACTTCAATATCATGAAATACCGTCGTGAACTCAATATATGATGCTTTAACTATATTTTTATTAAAATCGTCGGAAGCATCGAAATCTAAAATAGACTCGCCATTTTCACTTGCGTTAATGACTGCCATATAGCTCAAGAAAATCGCATTTTTTTTATCATCTATGCCGACAATCGTTGTAGTCGCACTTTTCTCGCCGTCATTTGAAGTCGTGACATTTATTGTCGTTTTGTATTTAGCCAACAATGATAATTTGTTAATTATCAAATCTCGCTTCTTCAACATTGAAGAATTACTCATTTATCGCTCCTTTTAATCTGTAAATTTATCTCTAATAACTAAAAATTCATCTAAATGCTTAAAAAATAAATCCAATAATTCTGGATTAAAATGTTCGCCACGCTGTTCGTGAAAATGATCTAAAATTTTAGGCAATTCCCATGCTGATTTGTAGCAACGCACTGAACCCAGCGCATCAAAAACATCAGCAATCGCAACAATCTGCCCTGAAACACTGATTTGTTCACGCATCAAACCATTTGGATAACCTGTGCCATTCCATTTTTCATGGTGTTCCACTGCAATCGTTGCCGCCATTCGTAACAACGGGCGTTGTGATATAGATAACATTGAAAAACCTAATGTCGTGTGGTTTTTCATTGCTTCAAATTCTTCAATCGTTAATTTACGGTCTGCATTCAAAATAACATCGGAAATCGCCACTTTACCAATATCGTGCATCGGCGAAGCGTGTTGAATTAACGCGGTATCATCAGCACTACAACCATATAAATTCGCTAATAAACACGAGTATTCTGCAACACGTTTAACGTGTTGCCCTGTTTCAAACGAGCGAGTTTCACAAATTTCACCCATTGTAAAAATCAACTCACGTTGCGTATCAATAATTTCCTGATTTAAATCGTTTATTTCTTTAATTCCTTTGCTAACTTGTTGCGCCATATCATTTTGATACGCTTTCAATTTCAAATGCGTAAAAACGCGGGCTTTAACTTCTTCAAATTGAAATGGTTTATTAATGTAATCAACCGCACCAACGCTGAACGCTTTTACTTTATCTGAAAGTTCATTCAATGCACTGATAAAAATAATTGGAATATCTTTGGTTCGAGTGTGTCGCTTTAATTCTTTGCACACTTCATAGCCATCCATATCGGGCATTTTGATGTCGAGTAAAATCAAATCTGGCAATTTTTGTGCAATTGCTTGTAACGCCATCGCACCCGACGTGGCGGGTCTAACTTTGTAGCCTTCATCTTTTAAAATAGATGAAAGCAACTGTAAATTCGCTAATGTATCATCGACAATCAGCACATCAGCGGTATACGATTCAATCGAATTTTTAAACATAAAAAATGACACAAAAGTTAAAATGAAACGCTATTACTTATATTGTGCAACTATTATCGTTTTACTGGAATAAAAAATGAGCGACACACCACTCAAAATACTAAAAACCGTGTTTGGTTATCCGCAGTTTCGGGGTCAACAAGAAGCGATTATTAACGACATAATTGCAGGCAAAAATGCGTTAGTTTTAATGCCAACAGGTGGTGGAAAATCGTTGTGTTACCAAATCCCAGCGTTAATTCGGAATGGCGTTGGCGTAGTAATTTCACCGTTAATTGCTTTAATGCAAGACCAAGTCGATGCGCTTAAACAATTAGGCATTCGTGCAGCATTTTTAAATTCAGCTTTATCACAACAAGATGCTCGGCTGGTTGAACAACAATTAGTGAATAGTGAACTCGATTTGTTGTATATCGCGCCAGAACGATTGAAAATTTCGACGACATTGGAATTTTTAAAAACGCTGCAAATTTCATTATTTGCGATTGATGAAGCGCATTGTGTGTCCCAATGGGGGCATGATTTCCGAGTGGATTATTTGAATTTATGGATTTTGAATGAGCAATTTCCAGATATTCCACGCATCGCATTGACGGCAACCGCTGATGATCGTACACGCCTTGAAATTCAACAGCGACTTCAACTCGAAGATTCACCACTTTATATCAGTGGTTTTGATCGTCCGAACATTCGCTACACCATCGTGCAAAAACAAACAGGTAAAGATAAACAGCAATTACTCGATTTTATTCGTAAAAATCACGACGGTGATGTTGGCATTGTGTATTGTTTATCACGCAAAAAAGTGGATGCGATTGCAGAATGGTTAACCGAAAAAGGCATTAACGCCCTGCCCTATCATGCGGGTTTGCCCACAGACGTGCGCCAACAAAACCAGCAGCAATTTTTGATGCAAGACAAAATTGTCATTGTCGCCACGATTGCTTTTGGAATGGGGATTGATAAACCGAATGTGCGTTTTGTGGCACATTTGGATTTACCCAAAAGCGTTGAAGCCTATTATCAAGAAACAGGACGCGCAGGACGTGATGGTGCGCCCGCGAATGCGTGGATGGCTTATGGTTTATCGGATATTGTAATTTTAAAAAAATGGATTGCTCAATCTGAAGCTGACGAATTACACAAAAGTTTGGAAACGCACAAACTTGATGCGATGTTGGCATTGTGTGAGCAAGTACATTGTCGCCGACAAACGTTGTTGCAGTATTTTGGTGAAACGTTGGCGAAACCTTGTGGTAATTGTGATTGTTGTTTGAATCCGCCACAAACATGGGACGGCACAATCGCCGCGCAAAAAGCATTGTCATGCGTTCTTCGGACAGGACAATCTTTTGGCTTTGGGGTTTCTCATTTAATCGAAGTTTTACACGGCATTCAGACTCCAAAAGTACAACAACATAAACATGATGAATTACCGACTTTTGGTATTGGCAAAGATTTAGACAGTGATCAATGGCGTTCAGTGTTTCGACAATTGATTGCGTTAAATTGTGTCACAGTTGATTTTACTTATAACACGTTGAAACTTGCTGTGGCTGGACATCCTGTTTTGCGTGGCGAACGAAAGCTAATGTTGAGATTAGATCTACGTCCTGAAAAATCAGTTCGCACCCGAACCGTGGTAAAAAAAGCCATTATTACTGATGATTTCAAAACTCGTTTTTGGAATGCGTTGCGTGATAAACGTCGTGTACTTGCGGAAGCGCAAAATGTACCGCCATACACTATTTTTCAAGATGCTACGTTAATGCTAATGATGGAATCAAAACCAAAAACTTTGGCGCAGTTGGGCGAATTATCGGGTGTTGGCGAACATAAATTAATGCAATACGGCGAAGATTTTTTGAAAATAATTCAATTGCATACAACATTGGATAACGATAATTTAAGCTCAAGCGAGATTTCGATTCGGTTGTATAAATTGGGAAATAGTGCAGAAACAATCGCGGAATTGCGAAAATTACAGCCAGCAACAGTTTATGGACATTTAGCAGATGGTATTGCAACAAATGAATTGATGTTAAGCGATGTGATGCCCATTTCTGCGGAAGAAATACATGAAATTGAAACCGCAATTTTGGCGTTACAAGATGAATTGAAAAATTCGCTCAAACCTGTTTTTGAGCATTTTGGCGAAAAATACAGCTACGGAATTTTACGTTGCGTTCGTGCTGCGTTGGGTAGCGTATAATTTCAACACTCACTTTATTTCAATTAAGGTCAATTATGTTCACAGGAATTATTTTAGCAGTCGGTAAAATCACCGCGATAACACCACGCGGCGGCGATGTGCGTTTAAGCATTCATACAGGTAAATTACCGCTTACCGATACGAATTTGGGCGACAGCATTGCGGTAAATGGTGTGTGTTTAACGGCAGTGGAATTAGGACACGATTATTTTGTGGCTGACGTGTCCAATGAAACGTTATCGCATACTTGTTTAGCTCATGCACAAATCGGCACGCCAGTTAATTTAGAACTCGCGTTAACACCAACCACTCGTTTAGGTGGTCATATTGTAAGCGGTCACGTTGATGGCGTTGGCACAATCATCGACAAAAAAAATGATGGGCGTTCGATTCGGTTTACCGTGCAAGCTTCTGACGAACTAGCAAAATATATCGCGCAAAAAGGTTCGATTTGCATTAACGGAATTAGTTTGACGGTGAACAAAGTGAATGGTGCAAATTTTGACATTAACATCGTGCCACACACGTTGAAAGAAACCACCTTGAACGATGCAACGATTGGTACAAAAGTGAATTTAGAAGTCGATGTGTTGGCGCGATACATGGAACGACTTATGAAAGGTGAAGCCGCCGCAAAACCGTGTTCGGCTGTTACAATGGAACTTTTGCAAAACAGTGGATTTATCACGCAATGAATAGTACCGAAGAAATTATTGAAGACCTCAAACAAGGCAAAATGGTCATCATCATGGACGATGAAGACCGTGAAAATGAAGGCGATTTGCTCATGGCAGCAGAGTTTGCCCGTCCCGAAGACATTAACTTTATGGCGCGTTACGGACGCGGCTTGATTTGCCTGACCTTGACACAAGAACGTTGTCAGCAATTACGTTTACCGTTAATGGTCAGCGATAATAAAACACCCCATTACACAAATTTCACTGTATCGATTGAAGCAGCAACAGGTGTAACGACTGGAATTTCGGCAGCAGATAGAGCGCGAACCGTTCAAGCTGCCGTTGCTAAAAATGCAACGGCTGACGATTTAGTTCAACCAGGACATATTTTTCCGTTAATGGCGCAAGCGGGTGGCGTATTGAATCGCGCAGGTCATACAGAAGCAGGTTGTGATTTTGCACGACTCGCGGGCGTTGAACCCGCTGCGGTTATTGTTGAAATTTTAAACGATGATGGTTCAATGGCTCGTCGAACGGATTTAGAAGTTTTTGCCGCTGAACATAAACTCAAAATTGGCACGATTGCGGATTTAATTCATTACCGTATTCAGCATGAAAATACGTTAGAACGCGTCAGCGAATGTGATTATCCAACTGAATTTGGCGATTTTCGTTTATTTGCGTATCAAGATCGCAACGACAACAATCTGCATCTTGCGTTAGTAATGGGGGATATTAGCAGCGACGAACCTGTATTAGTTCGTGTTCATGCGCGAAATGTTTTAGATGATATTTTTTCGTCAAAACGCGGTGAAGCCAGTTTGTCGATTCGTTCGGCAATGGAAAAAATTGCAGAAGCAAAACGCGGTATTTTGGTGTTAATTCGTCAAAGTGAAAATAATCAAGCCTTAGCAGAACAAATTCATCGTTATCAGTTGGCAGATAACGGTCATCAAGTCACAGGAAAAAATGATGTCGATTGGCGTACAACAGGGACGGGCGCACGGATTTTGGCAGATTTAGGGGTGAAAAAACTGAAAGTTTTAGGCGCACAAAAGAAATATGTTGCGTTATCGGGTTTTGATTTAGAAGTTTCAGAACACGTTGCCTAATTTGAAAAACGATAGGCGCGAAACTTTCGCGCCAATTTCTATTTTGAAAACGAAATAAATTCTCGATAAGGCGAACCGTTTTTCCACGTTATTGCCTCGCTGAAATAGTGCATTAACGCAAAATAGCCCAATAAACCTAACGTGATTGCTTTACGAATTTCCACGCCGAAAATTTCTCGTGTCAGCCACGCAATTGTCGCATCACCATAAGCCTGCAATAAAAATGCTAATGCAAATGTCAAAACGGGTAACAAAATAAAAATCGAAATCGAATACTTTTTAGCAAAACGATAAAGCGCGTTTTTCGGTTCGATAGAATGTTTATTGAAATCGTGCGTGACGTAAAAAATATATGCCGTTGCATCGTGGACTAAGCGCGGAATTAAAATGGCGAAAAAGTAATACTCTTGCGTGAACAAATAAAAACTACAAACAACTAAAAAGATATTTGCCCAAAAAAATGCTTTCGCAAAATTCGTCGGCACATAACGCTGACAATACAACCCAAGCAAAACTAAAATGGTTGTCAAAAAACCCGCTGCGTTTTTAAGTTGTTCAAGCGTTTCAATTTCCAAACGATTATGCAGAAAAATCCCGATATAAATCAATAAACCTGCCGCAACACTCAGCCACAACAAACTGTTAAATGCCCAATTCGGTAATTTACAAATTCCCCGTACCACACCGTGT
>CAINDC010000099.1 GCA_903847275.1 uncultured Pseudomonadota bacterium | reverse complement strand
TTTTTTCAAACCATGTTGAATTGTTCGATACACTATTTTTGCGTTTGACATTGGTAGTAACCATAAAATCGAAAACTATATTTTTATCAATTGCTTATACTTTTTCAAGTGTCTTTTCAAAAGTGTACGGTAGTGAAATCATGTTTTAATTCCTGTGCCGCGTTGTAACATCCATAACGCAAAAAATGTCATCAATAAAATAAATCCGCCTGTCATCAAAAATGCCAACGAAATATCGACATCTGACACACCAAGCACGCTAAAACGAAACGCATTAACCATATATAAAATCGGATTTCCAAGCGAAATGTGTTGCCAAATTTCTGGCAACATATCGACTGAATAAAATACGCCGCCCAAATAACTCAACGGTGTTAAAACAAAATTCGGAATAATTGAAATATCATCAAAACTTTCTGCCAAAATTGCATTAATAAAACCCGCCAACGCAAATAGCGTCGAAGTTAAAAGGACAACCACGATTGCCATTGCAGGGTTTTGAATGGTCAGCGGTGCAAAAAACAGCGAAATGACGGCGACAACCACACCAACTAAAACACCACGCAAAATCCCACCACTGATATAACCCGCCAAAATTACCCAATTTGGCACAGGTGCGACCAGTAATTCTTCGATATTTCGTTGAAACTTTGTTGAATAAAACGACGAAACAACATTGGCGTAAGAATGCGTAATCACTGACATCAAAATAATGCCTGGCACGATGTAATCCATATAACTCGTGCCGTGAATCGTGCCGATGCGGTCGCCAATCAGTTTGCCGAAAATCAGAAAATATAACGCCGTCGTAATTGCTGGCGGCAACAATGTTTGAGGCCAAATCCGAATGAATCGATAAATTTCTTTTCGCACAATCGTATTAAACGCAATAAATAGACTCATGATTCCCTCGCATTTTTACTGTCGATTAAGTCGATAAATAATTGTTCTAAACGATTACTTTTGTTTTTCATACTAATAACTTGGATATTTGCCGAGCTGAGTTGGGCGAATAAATCGTTCAAATGTCGTTCTTTCGGCACGCCAACTTCTAACACTTTTTCGCTGATTTTTTTGAGTGAAAAACCATTTAACGTCGGCAATATCGTCACAGGTTGCGCCAAATCTAAAATGAAATAATCAACGTGCAAGCGCGTCAACAAACTCGCCATGTCAGAATGTTCAATGATTTTTCCATTGTCGATAATGGCGATATTTCGACACAAACTTTCAGCCTCTTCAAGATAATGCGTCGTTAAAATAATCGTTGTGCCTTGTGCGTTCACCGCTTTCATCATTTCCCACATCGAACGACGAATTTCAATATCAACACCCGCCGTGGGTTCGTCGAGAATTAACAATTTTGGTGCGTGAACCATTGCTCGTGCAATCATCACACGGCGTTTCATTCCACCCGATAAACGTCGCGAAATCGTATCGCGTTTGTCCCACAAATCGACTTGTTTCAAACAGGTTTCTGTTCGTTGCAACGCCAATTTTCGAGGGATTCCATAATATCCCGCTTGATTCAGAACAATGTTTTTAGCGGTGTCGAATTGATTAAAATTGATTTCTTGCGGCACTAAACCCAAACAGCTTTTGGCTAAATCACGTTGCGTTTTTACATCGTGACCAAAAATTTTTACTGTGCCGCTAGTGGCATTTACCAACGAACTAATAATGCCAATTGCGGTGGATTTACCCGCACCATTCGCACCGAGTAAAGCGAAAAAATCGCCTTGTTCGACTTCTAAATCAATGCCTTTGAGAGCCTCAAAGCCATTTTGATAAGTTTTGCGGAGATTTTGAATTGAAAGTGCATTCATGCGTTTAGTTTAGCAGTTTTGAGCAAGAAAAATTGACGAAAAAAAACCGTGCTAGTTCACCAGCACGGCTCTTTTCCAACTCACGAAACGGAGAATTTCGATGACTTATTTACTTTTAATGTAAGCATATAATGCGTTAACCGCTTGATCTTCGCCGTAACCCGCTTTTTTCACAGGACCAACTTCCATGATTGCTGCAATAGCTTTTGGCATTCCACCTTTGCCATCTTTCAATGTTTGTTCAAAACTAGCTTGTGTCAATTTGCCAGATTTTACTAAATCAAATAATTGTGGGTTTGACGCGATGTCATGGCAAGTGCCACAACCACGACCAAATGAGCGTTCATAAATTTTTGCGCCGATTTCTGTTTGTTCATCAGCGAAAACTGAACCACTTAAACCGATTACTGCAACAGTTGCTAAAGCTAAAATTGATTTTTTCATAATATCCCTCAAAGGTAATTTAAAAAGCTGTTTTTCTTGTTATTCAATGAATTTGAACGGGCAAAGGATAAGGATTTTAGGGCGAAAATTCAACGAATTTATTAAAACTCTCGCTTTAATTTGTCTTATTTGCAAACCAACTCAATTTTTCATGCAAACTTACCACTGTACCAATAATAATCAGCGACGGTGGCTTAATGGTTTCGTGTTTCACAATTTCTGGCAATGTACTTAGCGTTCCCGTAATCACACGCTGTTGGCTCGTTGTTCCTTTTTCAATCAATGCGATAGGTAAATCTGCAGCACTGCCATGTGAAATTAACGATTCACAAATTTTTTCTAGCCCAATTAAACCCATATAAATCACGACCGTTTGATTCGGTGCTGCCAATTGCGTCCAATTCAAATGAATCGAATCATCTTTCAAATGTCCCGTCACAAAAATACACGATTGCGCGTGATCTCGATGCGTTAGTGGAATGCCTGCATAACTTGCACAACCTGTTGCCGCTGTAATTCCTGGAACGACTTGGAACGCAATGTTGTGTTCAACGAGCATCTCAATTTCTTCGCCACCACGACCAAAAATAAATGGATCACCGCCTTTTAATCGTGCCACGCGCTTGCCTTCTTTGGCGAGTTTGACTAACAGCGCGTTAATTTCTTCTTGAGGTAAAGCGTGTTGACTACGCTCTTTTCCAACGTAAATTTTTTCAGAATCGCGTCGCGCCATTTCCAAAATATCAGGCGACACCAATCGGTCATAAACCACCACGTCGGCTTGCTGCATCAACCGCAACGCCCGAAATGTCAACAAATCCACTGCACCAGGTCCTGCGCCAATTAAATACACTTCACCATTATTTTCAGGCAAAGATGTTTGATTGATGGCATCGTTTAAAGCACTTTCTGCGGCTTCCATTTGCCCCGAAAAAACCAATTCTGCCACACGTCCTTGCAACACATTTTCCCAAAAAATACGGCGATTAGATGGCGGATGAATTTTTTGCTTCACTGTTTCGCGGAATTTCTCGGCTAATTTACCCAAAATTCCGTAAGTCGGTGGAATCAACGTTTCAATTTTGGCGCGTAATAATCGCGCTAAAACAGGCGACGAACCACCCGAAGAAATCGCAATGGTAATCGGCGCACGGTCAACAATGGCAGGAAAAATAAAATCGCACAATGCGGGGCTATCAACAACATTCACCCAAACATTTTGTTGATTCGCGCATTCGCTGACATATTGATTTGTTGCCGCATCATTTGTTGCTGAAATCACTAATTTAAAACCATGCAAGTCATCGCGTTCAAATTCTTGTTCGTGAATTGTTAATTCGTGTGTGCTTTGCATGGCTGCCACTTGCGGACTAATTTCACGCGCCACGACAGTGATTTTTGCACCCGCACGCGACAGCAATTCGATTTTTCGTGCTGCACAACTTCCTGCGCCAACAACTAAACACGGTAAGTTTTTGAGTTTAAGACAAATTGGAAAATAATCCATGAATGTAACCTGATTTAATGGCTTGATTAGCATGATATTATAAACATTTTGAAATCACGCTCTAACTTAAAACCTTATGATTAACTTTACGCTCGAAGTCGATGCCGCTGGTTTGAACTGCCCAATGCCACTTTTAAAACTCAAGAAAGCCTTAAATAGTTTAAATTCTGCTGATGTTGTAAAAATTTCTGTCACAGATGCCGCCGCACATTTAGATTTTGGTGTGTTTTGTCAGCAAGTTGGACATGAAATTTTAACCATTCATAAAGCCGAAAACTCTCAGATATTTTTTATTAAAAAAGCCTAAATTATGAAAAAAAACACGCCATTCAAACCAACAAAAAAAATAATTGCCGCACCCACTTCAACTGAAATTAACACGCTCGCCGCGCTTTACAATCAACGCCAATTTGTCGAAGCAGAAACATCAGCACGAGAATTGATTCAACGTTTTCCGAAACACGGTTTTGGTTGGAAGGTATTAGGCGCGGTTTTGCAAGCCGTTGGCAGAATTGATGAATCACTAGCGGCAAAACAAAAAGCCGCTGATTTATCGCCAAATGATGCTGAAGCGTGGAGTAATTTAGGCAATACTTACCAAGAACAAAATCGTTTTGATGAAGCTGAAAAATGTTTGCGACAAGCGATTAAAATTTCACCGACTCTTGCTGTGGCACATAATAATTTAGGCATTACGCTAGAAAAATTGAAACGTTTAAATGAAGCCGAATTAAGTTATCAACAAGCAATTTCATTGCGACCTGATTATGCCGAAGCGCATTATAATTACGCGATTACATTGCAAAAATTAGAGCGTTTTGACGAAGCAGAAAAAAGTTATCGTCAAGCCATTTCACTTTCACCCAACCATGCCAAAGCACACAGCAATTTAGGATTAGTATTAAAAAATAAATCGCAATTTCTCGAATCCGAACAGCATTTTGTCACCGCCTTACAACTCGACCCGCAATTTATTGACGCGCATTATAATTTCGGATTATTGCTGATGTTATTAGGACGATTAAAAGAAGGTTGGGCGCAATATCAATGGTTTTATCATCCGCAAAATACCAATCCGAGCAAACCAAATCAGCCAAATTTAACCGCGCCACAATGGCAAGGCGAACCATTGCAAGGCAAAACAATTTTGATTCATTCAGAACAAGGTTTTGGCGATTTGATTCAATTTGTACGCTATGCCGAACTTTTGAAAGCGCATGGCGCGACAGTTTGGATTTTAGTTACGAAACCGTTAGTTGAATTATTTAAAACCATTCCATGGATTGACCGTGTTTTAAATAACGGCGAACAGCATCAAACTATATTTGATTTTTGGGTGTTTCCGTTAGCGTTGCCGCATTGGTTTCAAACGACGCTTGAAACTGTGCCGTTGAATGTGCCGTATTTATTTGCTGACGAAACAAAAATTTCGTGGTGGC
>CAINDC010000098.1 GCA_903847275.1 uncultured Pseudomonadota bacterium | reverse complement strand
GTTGCCAATAAGCCGATGATGATTAGTGACGACTGCGCGATGCGAGCGACGGGGAGCGTAGCAAGCGCAGGAGGAAGTAATTTAATTGGTAAACGTTTCATATTTAGTTGAGAAAAAAGCAGATAATAAATTTCGCATAATGATTATTATGTTAAATAAATAATATCAAATCATTAAATGCCATCCCCCACCGATTCCAAAAATTCCAACTCATTGATTTTCATTATTGCCAAAAATTAAAGTCACGAAATCCTACATCTTGTGATTATTTTAAATATACAATCCACTCATTGCGATAAATGGTTTTTAGCACAAATCCCCGCAACACCTCGAAACGCGAAATCAATCCCCTATTCCGTATCAAATTAAAAATCTTTAACCAAGGTAATCCAACATGATTGTAGTCAAACGAAATGGCGAAACCCAAAAAATTGTTATTGCAAAAATTCACAAAGCGGTCGAATGGGCGTGCCAAAATTTAGATGTTTCATTATCCGAAATAGAAACGAATGCCCATATTCAATTTTTTGATGGTATTAAAACCTCGCAAATTCATACCGCTATCGTCAACAGTGCAGCAAGTTTAATTGATGTTGGTAAAACAGATTATGAATTTGCCGCCGCCCGTCTGCTATTGCAACAAATTTATAAAGAAGTGACGCAAGACATTGTTTATCCAACATTAACTGCTTATATTTCAAACGCGATTTCATTACAGAAAATCAAAACAGAAATGCAATCGTTTGATTTAGAAAAGTTAAACGCTGCAATTGATATTTCTCGTGACAATTTGTTTAAATACTTAGGTATGCAAACAATTTATGATCGCTATTTATTACGCGATGAAAACCAAAAACTTATTGAAATGCCGCAACATTTTTGGATGCGTGTCGCAATGGGAATTGCATTAAATGAAACGCCTGAAACTCGTACAAATTGGGCGATTGAATTTTATAACGTGTTATCCAAATTTGAATTTGTCAGTTCAACCCCTACACTTTTCAATTCTGGAACACAATTCTCGCAAATGAGTTCTTGTTTTGTCACAACAACTGACGATTCCATTTGGGAAGAACAAGAAGGTGTAAATTTCGGCAAAGGCATTTTTGCGACAATGACCGAATGCGCGTTGTACTCAAAATTTGCTGGCGGTATCGGCACAGATTGGACACGAGTTCGACCCGCTGGAGCAGGAATTGGTAGCACACACGGAATGTCATCGGGCGTTGTCCCCTATTTAAAAGTTTTCAATGATACCGCTGTTTCTGTGAATCAAGGTGGCAAAAGAAACGGAAGTTTTGCTGCCTATTTAGAACCGTGGCACGGTGATATTGAACGCTTTATTAACTTAAAAAAACCGCAAGGTGATGAGCGTTTAAGAGCGCGTGAAATTTTTCCGTATATTTGGGCTAATGATTTATTTATGAAACGCGTCAAAGCCCGCGACAAATGGTCATTGTTTTGTTCACATAAAAATGCTGAATTATGTGAAACCTACGGTGAAGAATTTGAACGCGCTTATTTGGCAGCAGAAGAACGCGGCGATGCGATTAAAGTTATTGACGCAATGGAGTTATGGAAAGGCATTATCACCGCATTAGTCGAATCAGGTGCGCCACTAATCACATTTAAAGACGAACATAATCGCCGTAATCCACAAAATCACGTTGGTGTTATTCGCAGTTCAAATTTATGCAGTGAAATTAGTTTGAATACCAGTGACGATGAAAGTGCTGTGTGTAATTTGGGTTCAATCAATGTTTCTGTTTGCACACAAGCAGATTTTCCGCGTGTGATTCCGATTGCAATGCGAATGCTTGATAACGTCATTGATTTGAATTTTTATCCAACTGAAAAGGCGCGTCGTTCAAATTTAAAACATCGTCCTGTTGGTTTGGGTTTGATGGGATGGACGGATTACATTGTTTCACAAGGTATCGATTGGGAATCAGATGAGCATTTGCGTTTAACTGATTTTGTCTTTGAAGATTTTTCATATTGGGCAATTAAATCATCCATGGAAATTGCTAAAGAAAAAGGACGTTATACAAGTTACGAAGGCTCAAAATGGTCACACGGTATTTTGCCGATTGATACTGCGCGTGAATTACCAGACGAATGGCGACATGGAAGCCGTGATGCTGCTGAATGGAACATTCTCCGCAATGAAATTAAACAATACGGCATGAGAAACTCAAACTGTATGGCAATCGCGCCAACAGCAACCATTGCAAATATCGTTGGTACAACACCTTGCATCGAACCGATTTACAAACAGGTTTTTGTCAAAGAAA
Organism: uncultured Pseudomonadota bacterium; assembly: GCA_903847275.1. Classification (GTDB taxonomy): domain Bacteria; phylum Pseudomonadota; class Gammaproteobacteria; order Methylococcales; family Methylomonadaceae; genus UBA10906. Next base: position 7,451 of record CAINDC010000098.1, on the reverse strand, counting down.
ACAAATCGGGTAAATTTAAAGTCGTTGATCCCGCAATGCGTCACAATCGCCCTGAGCTTTGCAAAACAGCATTTGAGATAAATCAAGAATGGTTAATCAAAGCAGCTGCGGTTCGTCAAAAATATATTGATCAATCGCAATCGGTCAATTTGTTTAAAAAAGCGAATGTGAAAGGCAACGTGATTTCAGATTGGTATTTTTTAGCGTGGGAATTAGGTTTGAAATCAACTTATTATTTGAAACAACAAATTTCTGAATTGTCTTACGAAGAAGTCATTAAACAAGATGAATCCCCTGCCCTTTGCTCAATTGATAATCCTGATTGTGAGTCTTGCCAATAGTTGATAAATCATAAAGTTGTTGCGATAACGGTGTAATTTTTAGCCGTTGTCGCAATAACTATAAAAAAGTAAACATATCCCATAGAAAATTTATCACGTCAAATTCATGAATCTCGAAAAAATTCACACCCCCATGATGCAGCAGTATTTTCGCATCAAAGCACAACACCCTGACACGCTGGTTTTTTATCGAATGGGGGATTTTTACGAGTTGTTTTACGAAGACGCAAAAAAAGCCGCCCAACTTTTAAATATCACGCTCACCAGTCGTGGAAGTTCAAACGGTGAACCCATTCCAATGGCTGGCATTCCACATCATGCCGCTGAAAATTACATTGCAAAAATTTTGCGTGCAGGTGAATCAGTCGCACTTTGTGAACAAATTGGCGATCCCGCAACTAGCAAAGGTCCTGTCGAACGCAAAGTGGTTCGCATTGTTACGCCTGCAACCGTTACAGACGAAGCGTTGCTTGAAGAACGGCAAGACAATCTACTTGTCGCGGTTTCATGGTTAAAAAATCAATACGGCATCGCCAGTTTAGACGTGACTAGCGGACGATTTGTGTTGCAACAAGTGGGAACAGAAGATGCACTGATTAACGAAATTGCGCGTTTGAATCCTGCTGAATTGTTATTTGCGGATAATTTTGCTTTGTCACAGACACTCAAACAGCGCAACGGTTTATGTCGTCGTCCTGCGTGGCATTTTGAAGTTTCCAGCGCAAGAGAACGTTTGCTTTCGCAATTTAAAGCGAGCGATTTAAAAGGTTACGGTTGTGACGAACTTACGACCGCGATTGCCGCTGCTGGCGCATTGTTACAATATGTGAAAGACACGCAACAAGCCGCATTGCCACATATTCAAGGCATTCGTGTTGAAAGTAATGACGATTGCATTTTAATTGATGCCGCCAGTCGGCGAAATTTAGAAATCGATACGCATCCATCAGGAGAAATGAAATACACACTTTTTGGCGTTCTCGACAGCACGATTACCGCAATGGGAAGTCGTTGTTTGCGACGTTGGCTGAATCGTCCGTTGCGAAATCAATCCATTTTGAAACACCGTTATGCCTGCGTTTCGAGTTTGCTGCATTCGCGCGAATATCAAAATGTTCAAAGTCAGTTACGACAAATTGGCGATATTGAAAGGATTAGTTCGCGCGTGGCTTTGAAATCGGCACGTCCACGCGATTTGATTACCTTGCGCGACAGTTTGACTGCGTTGCCACAGCTGCAACGACTTCTAACGCAACACGATAATCCACAACTGAAACATATCAATCAACAAATCAACATTCCACCAGATACCGCTGAATTATTACATCGTGCCATTTTTGATAATCCACCTGTTTTGGTTCGTGATGGTGGTGTGATTGCTGGTGGTTATAACGTCGAACTCGATGAATTGCGTGATTTGAGCCAGAACGCGGATCAGTTTTTAATCGACATGGAACAACGTGAACGCGCCACAACAGGCATAAATACCTTAAAAGTCAGTTACAACCGCATTCACGGTTATTTCATTGAAATTTCACATTTACACGTTGAGAAAATTCCCGCGCATTATCGACGCAAACAAACCTTAAAAGGTGCAGAGCGTTACATTACTGACGAGCTAAAGTCATTTGAAGACAAGGTGTTAAGCGCACGCGAAAAAGCATTAACGTTTGAAAAATTTTTGTATGACCAATTATTAGAAATAATTGGTTTATCCGTTCCAGAATTACAACGTTGTGCAAGTGCATTGGCGGAACTTGATGTTTTAAGTTGTTTTGCTGAACGCGCTGAAAAGTTGAATTTATCGCCACCAACGTTGACTGAAAAAACAGGCATTCACATTGAAGCAGGACGGCATTTGGTTGTTGAATGTGTTTCAAGCACACCGTTTGTACCGAATAATTTAGCAATGTCGATGCAACGGCGAATGTTAATGATTACAGGTCCTAACGCTGGGGGGAAATCGACGTTTATGCGCCAAACAGCGTTGATGGTGTTGCTCGCGCACATTGGCTGTTTCGTGCCAGCGAAAAGTTTTGCGTGTGGTGATATTGATAAAGTTTTCACTCGCATTGGCGCGTCAGATGATTTAAGCAGCGGACGTTCAACGTTTATGGTGGAAATGTCCGAAGCGGCAAACATTCTGCACAATGCTACGTCAAAAAGTTTGATTCTCATCGATGAAATTGGACGAGGCACGAGTACGTTTGACGGACTTTCGCTGGCGTGGGCTTGTGCTGAACATTTAGCCAAAGAAACCAAAGCCTTTACGTTATTTGCGACCCATTATTTTGAACTTACATCGCTTGCCGATGAACATCGCAACATTCACAACGTGCATTTAGAAGCCATTGAACACGGCGACACCATTATTTTTCTGCACGCGGTCAAAGATGGCGCAGCAAGTCAAAGTTATGGGTTACAAGTCGCCGCATTAGCAGGTGTACCGCGTGTTGTGATTGAAAATGCAAAAACGAAATTACGCGAATTGGAAATGCACGCTTACGCCGAGCAACAAGTAAAACGTGGCAATGACCAAATTGATTTGTTTGTGTCGCAATCTGAAAATCCCGTAATGGCGTTATTGGACGATATTCGCGCCGATGATTTAACACCAAAACAGGCTCTGGAATTGATTTATCGTTTGAAACAATTGGTGTAAAAAAATGAAAACAATACAGCTTATTTTTATCATTGCGTTATTGGCATTGACCGCAGGAATTGGTGTTCGGATGTTTGATCAATGGCAAACTGAACAACAACCGATTCCATTGCCAACATTTTCATTTCCCGATTTGAATGGCGTGCCACATTCTTCAACGGAGTGGAATTGCAGAATTATTGTGCTGAATTTTTGGGCGACGTGGTGTCCGTCATGCTTAAAAGAAATTCCAGCGTTTATGGCGTTGCAAACTGAATTTGGCGAAAAAGTGCAATTTGTCGGCATTGCACTTGATGACATTGAAGCCGTCAAAATCTATCAGCAAAAAACAGCCGTGAATTATCCACTTTTGATTTCGGGCGATTGGGCAGGATTTAATTTGGCAAAAAAACTCGGTAATTTAATTAGCGCAATTCCTTACACTGTCGTCGTAAATCGTGATGGGCAATTGATTTATCATCATGCTGGTGAATTATCCGCAAGTGAATTACGAACAGTGATTGACGGTTTATAAATTTATGAACAGAGAATTTTGGAAACGGTTTATTTTGACGGGATTGATGCTAACGCCAAGCTCAATTTACGCGCTTGAACTGAACAAAATAGAATTACCCGACATGGGAGATTCGGCGGGAGCTTTAATCAGTCCAGCAGAAGAAAAACAATATGGTGAGGCTTTTTTTCGCAGCTTACACAGCCAAGTTGAAATCAACCAAGACAGTGAAATTCAAGATTATATTCAAACGATTGGGGAAAAATTAGTTGCCAACAGTGATACGCCTAGTTATCCATTTCATTTTTTTGTCGTTTTAGAAAATGACATCAATGCTTTCGCAGGTCCTGGTGGATACATCGGTGTAAATTCTGGGTTAATTTTAATGACAGAAGCAGAAAGTGAACTCGCATCGGTTATGGCTCATGAAATTGCCCACGTCACGCAACGCCATTTGTATCGTTCTTATGAATCGAGTTCCCGATTATCAATTCCAATGGCGGCGGCAACATTAGGCGCAATTTTACTCGGCACACAATCCGCAGCAGCAGGACAAGCGGCAATCATGGCAATTCAAGCAGGCAGCGTTCAATTTCAAATTGATTTTACCCGCGAACACGAAGCCGAAGCCGATCGAGTTGGAATGCAGACTTTATCGAATTCAACTTATGATCCGCGCAGTATGCCGACGTTTTTTGAACGATTGCAGCAATCGACGCGCTATGCAGGACAAAATATCCCAGAATTTTTACGCACACATCCAGTAACTGCTTCGCGGATTTCAGATTCACGCGGACGAGCGGATAATTACCCGTATAAACAATATCCCGATTCGTTAACGTATCAGCTTATCAAAACGAAATTACACGTTTTACTCAGTAAAAATGACAATGAAATTCATGCAATTTTACAAGCACGATTGAATCAAGGATTGCCTGAACAGCGTACAGTTGCACAATATGGTTTAGGATTATTCGCATTAAAAACACAAAATTTTTTAGAAGCTGAAGCTATTTTTCAAGGTTTAATAAAAAATAATCCAGAACAATCGCATTACGCGGCAGCATTGGCACGAACTGCTTTAGAATCGAGCAATTACAAACTGGCATTAACACGCTATCAGAAATTAACAGCACAATTTCCTGATAATAATGCGATGAAATTGGAATATGTCAGAGCTTTGTTAAAAACAGGCGATCCAAATACGGCGAAAAATTTATTGCTTTCGTTGCCGTTGAAAACTCAAAAATTGCCCGTATTTTCACAATTACTTGCTCAAACGTATGGTGATTTGAATCAACCTGCGGAATCGCATCGTTATTTGGCGGATTATTATTTTGCTATTGGTGAGACGCAACAGGCTATTTTACAACTTCGATTGGCGCAGCAGATTAGAGGCATTAGCTCACAAATGATGGCAATTTTGCGTGAGAAATTAACATTTTTATGGAACGTAAGCGAACAAGAGCATCGGAACCGATAACGTAGTAAATTGGACAAAAAAACAGCTTTTGTTTGCCTTATCAAGCACATTTTAAGTATAATCACCGCCCTTAAGGGCATCAAAAAGTTAATCTTTTATTACCGGCGCAAATAAATAATGAGTGAAGAACAACAGCAATCACAATTAAAACAATTGATCGCCAAAGGCAAAGTTCAAGGCTATTTGACCTACGCGGAAGTCAATGATCATTTACCCAGTGATATTGCTGATCCCGAGCAAATTGAAGATATTATCAATATGATCAATAACATGGGGATTCAGGTGCATGAAGTAGCACCCGATGAAGACTCATTGATTACGGATTCTGCAGCTGTAGTTACTGACGACGAAGATGCTGAAGAAGTAGCTGCATTAGCCTCTTCTGATAACGAATTCGGACGCACTACAGATCCTGTGCGAATGTATATGCGTGAAATGGGTTCAGTGGAATTATTGACTCGCGCTGATGAATTAAAAATCGCTAAACGTATTGAAGAAGGACAACGTCAAATCATACAAGCGATGGCTCGCTCTTGTTTCGTAGTAAACGATTTTATTGTATCTTTTGATTCTATTCCGCCTGCTGAAGCTGTTGCACAAATTGCAAAAAATCCTGATGAAAATAATACTCGCTTAATTGATTTAATTTCTGGCTTTGTTGACTTATCTGAACCCGATAATCTAATTGCTTCATTGCCTATTACAGATGTCGCAGTTGATGGCGACGAAGAGGAAGACGACGATAGTGTTGCTGTAGTGGTTGATGACAGCGGTGAAGATGATATTAAAAGTTTGAATTACGACGAAGTTAAAGAAAAAGTCGATACACTCAGACTACAATTAACAAAAGTTTCAGAAGTCCTAAAAAAACACGGTTACGATAGTGATAAAGCGGAAAAAGAATTTGAAAAATTAACCGAATTATTCATGGAATTTAAATGGTCAACGACTTATTTAAAAAAGTTGGCGGGCATTATTCCTCGCGGTATTACAGTTGTTCGGACACAAGAAAAATTAATTAGCGAAATTGTAAATAATCACGCTGGCATGCCTCGCAAGGAATTTTTAGCCTTATTTAGTGATAATGAAACAAATTCAACATGGCTAGAGAAGAGTTTGTCTCATCCAATTTATGGCGAACGTATAAAAGAGCGTGAAAAGGAATTACGCAAGGCTTTAAAAGTACTCGTTGAAATTGAAGCTGAATACGGTTCGACAATTACTGGTTTAAAAGATATAAATCGTCGTATGACCATTGGCGAAGCAAAAGCCCGACGCGCAAAAAGAGAAATGATTGAAGCAAATTTACGATTAGTTATTTCTATTGCAAAAAAATATACTAATCGAGGTTTACAATTCCTTGATTTAATTCAAGAAGGAAATATTGGATTAATGAAGGCGGTAGACAAATTTGAATATCGACGCGGTTACAAATTTTCAACTTACGCAACATGGTGGATACGTCAAGCAATTACTCGATCGATTGCTGATCAAGCACGAACCATTCGAATTCCTGTTCACATGATTGAAACGATTAATAAACTGAATAGAATTTCACGTCAAATTTTACAAGAATTAGGACGTGAAGCGACACCAGAAGAGTTAGCTGAACGAATGGAAATGCCAGAGGATAAAGTTCGTAAAGTATTAAAAATTGCTAAAGAGCCAATTTCAATGGAAACGCCAGTCGGTGATGATGAAGATTCACATTTAGGTGATTTTATTGAGGATTCTAAAGTCTTATCGCCAGTAGAAGCTGCTACAATAGAAGGCTTAAAAGAATCAACTCAAAATGTGCTAGCGGGCTTAACCGCAAGGGAAGCTAAAGTTTTACGCATGCGTTTTGGCATCAATATGAATACAGATCATACATTAGAAGAGGTTGGTAAACAGTTTGACGTAACTCGTGAACGGATTCGTCAAATTGAAGCGAAAGCATTACGCAAATTGCGTCACCCTTCTCGTTCAGAACAATTACGTTGTTTCTTGGATACAGATTAAATTTTTTTGGACTCTTAGCTCAGTTGGTTAGAGCATCCGACTCATAATCGGCAGGTCGTAGGTTCAAGTCCTACAGGGTCTACCATTTAAATCAAGAGCTTACGCGAAAGTTTAAGCTCTTTTTTATTGCCTAAAATAAAAATGTTCCATTTTCGTTCCATTTCAAAATAAATCACCGCAACAAGTGCCAACAAACTACAAAAATTAAGATGCAAAAAAACCGCCTTTCGACGGTTCAATTTTAAATCTTCGGCTAACTATTTTTGAGACTGTTCATAATCCCAACTGAAAATTCAACAAAAAGCGGGTCATGTTGACTGACTTTTAATTGTGTAAGTTTATCTGCGTGTGAATTTTTAGGTGTTTCTTTGAATGACAAAATCACAACTCCTCCTCTTTAATGTCATACCGCTCAATTAAATCGGCAGGAATTGGTAGACCAAAGGCTTTGAAAAAACCTATTGTTAATTT
>CAINDC010000097.1 GCA_903847275.1 uncultured Pseudomonadota bacterium | reverse complement strand
TTCGGTGCGCGTCTATTCTTTCGGATTCGCAGCTACCTCTCGTCGGCTAAAAAACAAGGTCACAATATGCTCGAGGCGTTAACTTCGTCTTTTCGTGGATGCCCTTTGATTTTGGTGGGGGGCTGAGTAGTTACAATTTTTCTTGATAGAAAATATAACCAAATCCTGAAACCATTATGATGCCTATTGCTGACCAAATTGCATAAGCAATACCCATCGACATTTTTCTAAGCGTAATCGATAAAAAATAAAACGAAAAAATATAGCTGGCTATTGAAATAACACTGGGGGTAAGTTTCGTAAATCCATCTGACAGTTTTAACGTTGTCGTACCAATAAATTCACCGCCAATAGCAAGTGTTAAATATAACCATGTCATGTTAGTGTCTAGTTGCGGTTTAAATTCCATGCGCTGCACTTTGAAACATAAACGCTATGATTTCTAATTCCCCACGATTCACGCTGTGATAACACATATATTCGTCATCGCTCCAAATAAACAAATAATCATCACTGACCATCAAAACAGTTTGACCCGTTATCTGATGTTCAAGAATTTCTTCATACACGCCCTGTGAGCGCATCAATTCAATAATTGACGCATCGTCTTGAACAATACGGGTAAGCGTAGGCGACACTTTCTCAATCACGATTTATCCCCTCTTTTTATTACGTCCATCACCATAGAACAATCTCTAGTTGACGTTTAGAACCTTCGCAATGATTCACTCTACCTTTACTGCCAGTACACGGCAAATTAGCACAGTAACTTATCAATAGTAATTTGAGCATCTCATTTCCTTTGTTAAATTTATTTAGATGTTTCGTTGCCATTATTTTAAATCATTTCTCTGCTGTGAAAAAAATACTGCACACCGTAATGAAATGGAGGATAGACACTTCCCATTCTTACTGAACACAAAAGTGTTTTATTTAATTTTATTTTTGGAGTATTTATCATGAAAAATGATGGTTTTGATAATTTAAGAAGTATCGCCGCTGGTCAACATGACGGTAACGATAACAAGATATTTTGGAAGTTTGATGAAATGGGCGATTTGATAGGAACGATTGTTGGATTTAATCAATTCGATAATCCCAAGTATGGTACGCAACACACCATTGAAATCAGATTGGCTGATACAGGCGAGATTGCATCTATTTTTATGAACGGTTATATCCGTGAATCCATGCAACGTAACAGTGCAAAAATTGGGGATAAAGTGCTGATTAAGTTTTTAGGACTTGACCCTATCGGACGATTCAACAAGTATTTCATTCGTTTTGATAAGTCTCTTGCTGAAGCCGCGCCATTCTACGAAAACTCACCGTATTAAAATGATTAACAACGTACTGGCTCTAGGGCTGGTACGTTTTATGCCGTCTTCACTGGGTGCGATTAAAAGTGAGGGGGATTTCAAAAAAGTTACGCAGCAACTGCATCCCAGTATTTATCCCAATCGTCATTTGCTCTCACTACTCGTAGCGTTAACATCGGTTCGATATTAGCCGCAATCCACCACGCCCCCGATAATTTAAGTCGCTTCTGAATCACGTAACGATGTGCGCTTTCAATCTCTCCAGAGCCAATCGGCAAACCTTTTTCGATGGCATTTTTGTAATCCAATTGATCCGTACGATTGCTTAAATAACGATGACAGGCGCGTAC
>CAINDC010000096.1 GCA_903847275.1 uncultured Pseudomonadota bacterium | reverse complement strand
TCAGATTCGTGCCGTAAAGTATTACAAATCAAAAATATCAAAATCAAGCAAACCAAGGGTTAATAAGGCTTCGGCGAATAAATGGCAGGTAAAACGTAAAAGCAAAACCGTGGGAGTTCACGCTTAAGTCAACAGTATTGTCCCCCCGATTACCCACATCTTTTTACTACCCTGCCTGCTTGTAGCAGTTGTGACGCATCATTTGACAACTAGTAGCTAATGACGAAAATCGACATTTTTTAGTCAACTGCACCTTGTTTTTCGTCATATTATTTCCCTGTAGCCTAGATAAATAAAGGCTTGAGAAGTAAAAAAAGATGTGGGTAATCGTGTGGTCTATATCTTATTGATTTTACTACCCGCACTGTGGTTTGCAGGGACTATCGAACGCCGCACCAACGCCCCGTTTTTCTGATTAATTTATATGCGCTCACTCTGTGTGTTATAGTTACTTGAGAATGGTTATTGATAAGTAATCAACGGAGCGCAAAAATGACAAATCGTTTAAACAGTTTTTCAGTCGGCGATACAGGTAAAATCACTGGGTTTGACATTGCAGGCAAAGCCTATAGAAAAAGGTTGCTCGCCATGGGGTTGACGCGTGGTACCGAATTTAAAATCACTCGTTTTGCGCCGCTTGGCGATCCGATTGAAATCAAATTACGTGGTTTTTCGCTCACCTTACGAAAAGAAGAAGCTTCAGCAATTTTGGCTGAACTCGTGCCATGAAAACCGATTTTATCGTTGGTATTGTTGGAAATCCAAATTGCGGCAAAACCACACTGTTCAATGTCTTAACGGGTTCAAAACAATATGTTGGCAACTGGGCAGGCGTTACGGTTGAGAAAAAAACAGGCGAATATAATTTCGATAATAAACGTATCGAATGCGTCGATTTGCCTGGAACATATTCGCTCGAATCGTCTGACGACAATGTTTCGCTCGACGAAAAAATTGCCCGTGATTATGTTGCAGCACGCGAAGCCGATTTAATTATTAACATCATCGATGCCTCAAATATCGAACGTAATTTATATTTAACAGCGCAACTGATTGAAATGCGTGTGCCGATGCTCGTCGTGTTGAATATGATGGATTCGGTGAAACGTCGTGGCATCAAAATCGACCTTGATCTTTTAGCGCAACAATTTGGTTGCCCTGTGATTTCTATTTCAGCCGCTACAAAACAAGGTATTCCAGCCTTAAAAACGGCGATAAATAAAGCGGCAATTTTGCAACTGATTCCAAATACGCCAGTCGTTTATTGTGCTGAAATCGAAAATGCAATTTCAGAACTTACGCCAAAATTAAACGAAATTGCCCAAAATTATCCGTGCGATTCACGTTGGTTGGCGATGCGACTGTTAGAAAATGACACGCTTGCACAAGCCATTTTTGGTGCAAATTTATTGCCTTTTGTAACGGAATTACAAAAAAAAATTGAAGACAAAACCGACGACGAAATTGATATTTTAGCGGCTGATGCGCGTTATGAATTTGTGAATCAATTAACCAAACAAACCGTTTGTAAACTTTCAGAAGTGAGTCGCCACACCAGCGAAAAAATCGACCGAATTGTATTAAATCGTTTTTTAGGCATTCCGATATTTTTACTCGTGATGTACACCATGTTTTTGTTTACGATTAACGTAGGTAGCGCGTTTGTGGATTTTTTCGAGCAACTCGTAGGTGCATTTTTAATCGATGGTTTGGGCGAGTTATTAACGCTTTACGCTTGTCCCGATTGGCTCAATGTTTTACTGACGCAAGGCGTTGGCGGCGGTATTCAAGTGGTTGCCACGTTTATTCCGATTGTGGGCTTTTTATTTTTATTTTTGTCGATGCTTGAAGATTCGGGTTACATGGCACGCGCCGCGTTTGTAATGGATAGATTCATGCGCTTTTTAGGCTTACCTGGTAAAGCATTTGTACCAATGATTGTCGGTTTTGGTTGCAACGTTCCCGCGATTATGGCGACTCGAACGCTTGAAAATCCGCGCGACAGAATTCTTACCAATTTAATGAACCCGTTTATGTCATGCGGCGCACGATTACCAGTTTACGCGCTTTTTGCGGCGGCATTTTTTCCAATTAACGGGCAAAATATCGTTTTTGGATTGTATTTAATTGGCATTGCGATTGCCGTTTTGACGGGCTTGATTATGCGTCACACACTTTTTAAAGGTGAAACGTCGCCCTTTATTATGGAATTACCGACGTATCATTTACCAACTTTTCAGGGCGTTTTAATTCGCACGGGCGACCGTTTAAAGTCATTTATTTTGAATGCGGGAAAAATTATTGTGCCGATGGTGTTGATGTTGAATTTTTTAAATGCTCTCGGAACAGACGGCAGTTTTGGGCGTGAAAATACCAATCAATCGGTGTTGAGTGAGATTGGTCGCAAGCTCACTTTTGCTTTTGAACCGATGGGGATTCATGAAAATAATTGGGTTGCCACAGTCGGTATTTTTACAGGTGTTTTAGCAAAAGAAGCGGTTGTAGGAACGCTTGATGCACTTTATGGGCAACTCGAAAATCAAAATCCAAACGCGGAAAAACCTATTTTTAATCTACAAAATGCGCTGACTGAAGCTGCTTTGACCGTGCCGAAAAATTTAGGCGGCATTGCTGATAAATTACTTGATCCAATGGGGTTGAATGTGGGGAATTTAACAAATAGCGACGAAGCGGCAGCAGCTCAAAACGTCAAAACCGCTACATTCACCGCCATGCAACACAGTTTTGATGGTCAAGCGGGTGCATTTGCCTATTTGTTATTTATTTTGCTTTATACACCATGTATTGCCGCGACATCAGCTATTTACCGCGAAACATCGGCAGGTTGGGCTGTTTTTACCGTCGCTTGGACAACAGGAATTGCGTATTTAACCGCCACGCTTTTTTATCAAATTGCGACATTTTCACAACATCCAGAAAGTTCATTGTTATGGATTTCTGGGTTGAATGGAATGTTATTTATAGTGATTTTTAAATTTTGGTTGCAAGGGCGAAACGAGGCGAAAACATCATGATTTTGTCAGATTTACGAAGTTATTTAAAAGACCGCAAAAGCGTTACTTTGCGTGATTTGATGTTGCATTTCGACACTGATGCCGAAGCGTTGCGCGGAATGTTACAGGTCTTAATTAAGAAAGGTTATGTTGTAAAAAATTCAGCTAAAGAAGCGTGCGGCACAAGCTGTTGTAAATGTGACAGTTCACTTACTGAAATTTATGAGTTCTCAAAAAATACAGCGACTTAACGTAAATGGAATGTTTTCATTGCTTTGTAATGGGCGTTGATTCTTGTGTGATGGCGACATAAATCGAATGGTGCAGCGATGTTTTCCACCGCTAATTTCGACAAAATAAGGCAGTTCTTTATCGATATTTACGCGAAGCAATTGATATGATAATCGTGTATCTAACGTAATTTGAAAAAAACCTGATGGAGCAATTTCGTCAGTTACTGTGCAACTGGTACGAATACAATTTAAAATCAAATCAATCGCAATACTAATGTCGATAAAAGGCTGACTCCAATTATTTAAATCCTGAAGATATTTTTCGTTACTTTGTGTCAACCAGTAATGAAATTCTGGCAAATCAAACGAACACGTTCCACTAGGAATACTGCTACGTTGCGAGATACTTTGAAATAAATCATTTTCGATAAGATGATTTCCAATTTTCCCCGTTGATGCGTACAGTGTTTTACTAATTTCGGTCAGCTGCGTCGCATCTTGATTTATTTCGGGATTCGTTTTTAACGCTTTCGCGTGCCTATCCAATTCTTTAAGCACTTCTGATTTTAAATCGTTACGTTTGAAAATCGCCACAATATCAAGAAACACATTGATTGCAGTACGTTTATTGATAATGTTTTCACCGTTTAGATGATATTTAAATTGTTGAAAAAGTTGTTCAAGACGAATAAAAACGCGAATACGTTCATTGAGTGGAAATTCGTAAATAATCGGGGTTTTCACAGCAGTAACGAATCCTACAAAGGGCTTAATGAAAGGTAGAAATTGTGCAATTTTTTAACTTGTTCTGCAAGGGCATTGTTTTTTGAATTCTCGATAATATCGTCAGCGTGATTTTGCCTAAATGTCGCTGATACTTGAGTCGCTAAAATAGATTGAATTTGTTTTAACGGTAGATTATCTCGTTTTGTGACGCGCTCAATTTGGGTTTCCTCATCACAATTCACGACTAAAATGCGATTAACCAATGATTCGGAATGTGTTTCAAATAATAAAGGAACGCTCACAATGCAATAAGGTGCAGTTAACAAATCGTTTTGATAACAGATTTCTTGAAAAATAAGCGGGTGTAAAATGCTTTCCAATTGTTTTTTAGCAAGGGAATTTTCAAAAATAAGATTTTTTAATGCAACCCGATTTAATGCACCATTTTCAAGTAACATTTCTGAGCCAAAAATATCTCGAATAGTTTCTAGTGCAGGTTGTCCGATTTGAACCAGTTGATGTGAAATTTCATCGGCATCAAGAATTGGTACGCCAAGTTGTTCAAATAAAAGCGAAACAGTTGATTTTCCACAACCGATTCCACCTGTCAGCCCAATTCTTAACACGATACAACTTTAGATTCATTCACAAAATTAGAATGTTTAATTTTTACTACTTGTTACTACTTGCGCGAACGTGTTGTGTCCCAACTCTAACAGATGTTGTTCGTTCATTTTCTACTTCGCCGCTAAATTCAGCACTTGTAGTCGATAATTCACCCATTTTTTCAAGCAACAAATCGTTTGTGTTCGCTAAACGATTTCCCATAATAACCATCATTTTCCCAGCAAAACTTGGGTTTTCAGTAATGAATTGTTCCAGCTGCATTTGGTTTTTAATTACAACTAACTTTGCATCGGTTAACACTTTTGCACCAGCACTGCGTGGGCGATTTCGATAAAGTGCCATTTCACCGAAAAAATCGTATTTGTTAATAACTGCCAACGGAATATCTTCTTCATTTCGTTCGACGTAAATTTGAACGCTGCCAGAGAGAACAATAAACATGGTTTTATCGTACGCACCCTCTTTAAAAATAACAGTACCTGCTTTAACTTGAACCGTGGGTAACATAAAAACTCCTTTAGACTTGTTAACCTATTTATTTTACTAACCACGCACCAAACGGGCGTATTTAAGAGTAAATTCAGCGCGAGCTACTTTACCACCATAGTAACTTGCTGTTGACTCAATGCTGAAATCTTGAGCCGCCGTTCCCTGTGTCCAAAATCTGTCTTTAGGTGCAGAATAGAGAATCACTGCATTCGTGGCGCGAAGACTATTATCGCTGCCAACAATTACCTTTCCTTTTCCTGTAATGACGTTTAATTCATCTTGTGTCGGTAATCGCCAATCATAAAAACTTCCCAACAAGGCTGCATTGACGGAATCTATTTCCTTCATTACATCATTCAACGTAATTTCTATCGCTTCGCCTAAAGCCCGACGTTTATTCCATTCTTGCCCAACTAAATAGCGACACCATGTCAATCCTGTTACTGCGTCGATAGCAGTACCATCATCACGAGCAACAAACTGTAAAACTGTTCTTTCTTCTTCTTGTGAACTCATTTTTTTCTCTAGTTATAACGTATTATTTTAATTGTCAGTCACTGCACCAAGCGATGCAGAATTAACCAACTTAGCATATTTCGCCAACACACCGCGTGTATAACGTGGCGCAGGTTGTTGCCATTTTTCTAAACGGCGGGCAATTTCGTGTTCATTAACGTGCAAAGTAAGCTGATTATTTTCAGCGTCAATTGTGATTGAATCACCATTTTCAACAATCGCCAACGCGCCACCCACATACGCTTCAGGCGTAATATGTCCGACCACAAAACCATGTGTACCACCAGAAAAACGTCCGTCGGTAATTAACGCGACTTCTTTGCCTAAACCTTTCCCCATAATTGCGGAAGTCGGTGACAACATTTCACGCATTCCAGGACCACCTCTAGGTCCTTCGTAACGAATCACAATCACATCGCCTTTCACGATTTCACCATTCAAAATGGCTTGCAAGGCTTGTTCTTCAGCATCAAATACTTTTGCGTTACCCGTGAAAAGCAAGCCTTCTTTGCCCGTAATTTTGGCAACCGAACCTTCTGCGGCTAAATTGCCGTACAAAACAACTAAATGACTGTCTTTTTTAATCGGGTTTTCCAAATCGTGAATCATATCTTGACCGACTGGATACGGTTGCACATCCGCTAAATTTTCAGCCAACGTTTTACCTGTCACAGTCAAACAATCGCCGTGCAACAAACCTTTATCAAGCAACATTTTCATCAACGGTTGAATTCCGCCAATTTCAATCAATTCTGCCATTTGATAACGCCCACTTGGTTTCAAATCTGCAAGCATAGGAACACGTTTGCCAATACGGGTGAAATCATCAAGAGAAATATCGACTTTTGACGCATTCGCCATCGCCAAAATATGCAGCACGGCATTCGTTGAACCGCCTAACGCAATCACAACCGTGATTGCATTTTCAAACGCTTCTTTAGTCATAATATCGCTGGGTAAAATCCCTTTTTCAAGCAAATTCAAAACCGCTGCGCCAGCGCGTTCGCAATCGAGTTTTTTATCTTCCGAAACGGCGGCTTGCGCTGAACTGTTTGGCAAGCTCATTCCTAACGCTTCAATTGCTGAAGCCATTGTGTTTGCCGTGTACATTCCACCACATGAACCTGCACCAGGAATCGCTTTGGCTTCGATTTCAGCGAGTTCAGCATCATCAATTTTATTATTTGCGCGTGCGCCAACCGCTTCAAAAACAGAAACCACATCGAGTTTTTGATTTTTGTGGCAACCTGGCAAAATCGTTCCGCCATAAACGAAAATCGCGGGACGATTCAAACGGGCAATCGCCATCATGCAACCAGGCATATTTTTATCGCAACCGCCGATGGCAATCACGCCGTCAAAACCTTGGCAACCGATTACCGTTTCAATCGAATCGGCAATGACTTCGCGCGAAACGAGCGAGTATTTCATCCCTTCCGTTCCCATCGAAATGCCGTCAGAAATGGTAATTGTGTTGAAAATAACGGCTTTACCGTTTGCGGCATTGACACCTTTTGCGACTTCGTCAGCCAATTTGTTAATGTGCATATTGCAAGGCGTAACCATGCTCCATGTTGAAGCCACACCGATTTGTGGTTTTTTAAAATCGTCATTGGTAAAACCCACCGCGTGCAACATGGCACGACTGGGGGCGCGTTCCATGCCGTCAACCACTAAAGATGAAAAGGTGCGAGTATTTTTATTGTCTGTCATAAGAGTTTTTGTGTATTTTTAAAATAAGATTTAGTAAGTATCCCAACCGCCACGACTACGTTTCCAGCTCAGTTTTGGCAAAATGAAACCAAGTAAAACGCCCACTAATGCCAAAATTCCACCGTATAAAAACCAGTCTTGATTTGCCGTATCGAGCAACGCTTGGTTTTCAAGTTTAACTTGCTGCAAATCACGCTCAACGGTGACGAAACGTTCTTGTAATTCGTCGCGTTCATTTTTGAGTTGAACTGCGCTACCTGAAATGCGTTTAAGTTCGTTCAATTCACGACTTAATTTATCACGTTCTGTGGCAAGCGATTGTTCAAGCGTAGTGCCTGGTGTAATCACTTCTTTTGCGGCTTTGAGTTCGCCTTCTAACTTTCCGATTTGACCTTGCAATGCCGCGATATTTTTTGCAGCAATATCGTCACGGTCATGTTCAGGAGCTTCGTTTTTAATGTATTTCGTTTTAACAAAACCTTCTGTGCCGTCAATCGTTTTAACTTTTATTAAGCCATTACTTGTAGGGTGTTCAGCAATGATAGTTAAAGGCGTTCCTGTTGGCAAAGATTTAACTTTGCCTGTGTAATTTGACGTACCCCAAAGCGTTAAATTGTAATCGTCGGCAACATAAACAATATCATTGCTGGCGTTAGCTGCCATACTGACAAACATTAACGCTGACAAAATTATTTTTTTCATAATTTCTCGCTGTTAATCATTGAGTAAAGAAATTTTCGCATTGCCACACATGAGCAATTCCAACAGAGCTTTTTGGGCGTGCAAACGATTTTCTGCTTCATCAAAAATAACGCTTTGTGCGCCATCAATAACATCAGCACTCACTTCTTCACCGCGATGAGCAGGCAAACAGTGCATAAATATCGCGTCCGATTTCGCTGCCGCCATTACGGTTGAATTAACTTGATAATCTTTGAAAGCGATTTCACGCAATTTTTGCTCTTCTTCTTGTCCCATGCTTGCCCAAACATCGGTAACAACTAAGTCTACGCCTTTTGCAGCGTCAACTGTATTATCGAAAAATTTAATTCGATTTCCTGCTAATGCCACAATATCTGAATTTGGCATATAACGTGGTGGTGCAGCAATGTGTAATGTGAAATCCAAAATCATAGCCGCATGAATGTAAGAGTGACACATATTATTGCCATCACCAATCCATGCTACCGTTTTGCCTCGAATGTCACCACGATGCTCAAAATACGTTTGCATATCGGCGAGCAATTGACACGGATGTTCTTTGTCAGTCAATCCGTTAATCACAGGCACTCGGGAATTTTCAGCAAAATGCGTCACCGTTTCATGTTCATGTGTCCGTAACATGATGCAATCTACCATGCGTGAAATGACTTTTGCACTATCAGCAATCGGTTCACCCCGTCCTAACTGAGTATCTCGCGGTGATAAAAACAAAGCGTGTCCACCAAAATGCGCCATTCCTGTTTCAAACGAAACCCGTGTGCGAGTCGATGATTTTTCAAAAATCATTCCTAAAACCTGCCCTTTCAATGGCTGATAATCATGATCACGGACGTGTTTTAACATGATTGCACGTTCAATTAACGAACGAAATTCATCGCTGGTTAAATCCAGCAAACTTATAAAATGTCTTGGTTTTTTCATGGGTTTGTATGTTCTTGAATCAGTGTTGATAACGTATCAACGAGTTGGGTTATTTGATTTGTGTCAATGACAAGAGGCGGTAATAAACGAATCACTTTGTCTTGCGTCACGTTAATTAACAAGCCCGCGCTTAACGCTTTTCCAACGAGTTCAGTGCAAGGTGTGTCCAATTCTATACCAATCATTAAACCTAAGTGGCGAATGTTTAAAACGTGTGCATTCGAGTTTAATTTTTCTTGAAATGCGTCACAAATCGTATTGCCTTTTTCTGTTGCTTGAGCAATTAAATCGCTATTCTTTAACGTATTTAAAACTGCGAATGCCGCACTGCACGCCAACGGATTACCACCGAATGTTGAACCGTGATTACCCGCAACAAATAAATCTGCGGCTTTGCCATGTGCTAAACAGGCACCAATTGGAACACCATTGCCTAACGCTTTTGCTAAAGTACAAACGTCTGGAATAATTTCGTTATGTTGGAAAGCTAAAAATTTTCCTGTGCGTCCAATACCTGTTTGAATTTCGTCGAGCATCATTAAAACATCGTATTCATCACATAATGCGCGAATTTGATTCAAATAATCCGAAGCGGGAATGTTCACGCCACCTTCACCTTGAATCGGTTCAACTAAAATCGCCACAACAGATGAATTTTCAGCTAAAACTGTTTTAATCGCAGCAATATCGTTATACGGCACACGAATAAAACCTTCAACCAACGGCTCAAAACCTTGTTGAATTTTCGCATTCCCCGTCGCACTTAATGTAGCAAGCGTTCGACCGTGAAAACTTTTATCCATCACTATAATTTTAGGTATTTCAATTCCTTTGGAATGTCCAAATTTTCGCGCTAATTTAATAGCGGCTTCATTCGCTTCTGCACCCGAATTACTAAAAAATACATTCGTCATGCCACTCATTTGAATGAGTTTGTCAGCGAGTTTTTCTTGGCTAGCGATTTGATAAAGGTTTGACGTGTGTAGGAGTTTCGCGCTTTGTTGACAAATTGCTTCGTGAACCGCTGGGTGTGCGTGTCCTAAATTACAAACCGCGATGCCTGAAAGTGCGTCTAAATAACGCTGCTGATTTTCGTCCCATAACCATGCACCCTCACCTCGTTCAAAGGTCACGGCAAGTCGTGCATAAGTGGGCATAATGTGACTGCTCATAAAGATTTTGCCTGTTCACAAAAAAGGGCGGATTATAGTTTGCAAGCCTATCTGTGACAATTAACATTTCGTTACTTTTCACAATGTTGCTAAAATCGCCGAGTCTTTTTATTTTAACTTTGGAGTTATTTTTATGAGCATTACCGTCCGTATCGAACAATTATTACAATCTCATCCTGTGCTTTTATTTATGAAAGGAACAACTGATTTCCCGCAATGTGGTTTTTCAAGTCAAGCTGTACAAGTGCTGCAAGCCTGTGAAGCGAATTTCCAAGACTTCAATATTTTTGAAGATGCCGAATTACGCGAAGCGTTAAAAGCCTATTCAAGCTGGCCAACTTATCCGCAACTTTATATTAAAGGCGAATTGATTGGTGGTTGCGACATCATGATTGATTTGTACAAAAAAGGGGAATTGGCGCAAATGTTAGCAGCAGCGAATGAGGCATAACAGATGGCAAAAGCAGGTGATTTAAAACGTGGCATGGTGGTCGAAATCAATGGTGTACCGCACGTTGTTAAAAATGTAGACGTAAAA
Organism: uncultured Pseudomonadota bacterium; assembly: GCA_903847275.1. GTDB lineage: Bacteria > Pseudomonadota > Gammaproteobacteria > Methylococcales > Methylomonadaceae > UBA10906. The sequence continues at coordinate 15,523 of CAINDC010000096.1, read as the reverse complement.
AGTCCTTCATCACGCGGTGCATCGACGTTGTACAAAATCCGTTTTAACAATGTTCAAACGGGACAAAAACACGACGAATCATTGAAAGGCGATGACTTTTTGAAAGACATAGATTTGGTTCGTGCAAAAGTGCAGTTTTCTTACATCGACGGCGAAAATTATATTTTTATGAACACCGAAGATTATTCGCAATACACATTAAGCAAAGACGATTTAGAAGATCAAATTGATTTTTTAAGCGAAGGTTTAGAAGGCATTATTGCGTTACTTGTGGATGATGAAGTATTGGGAATTGAATTACCAAGCGTAGTGATTTTAGAAGTTTTAGAAACACCACCAGCGATTAAAGGCGCGACGGCAAGCGGTAGAACGAAAACAGCACGTTTAAGCACAGGCGCAGAAATTCAAGTGCCAGAGTATTTAGAAACGGGCGAAATAATTAAAGTTAATACCGAAACAGGTAAATTTATGTCGCGCGCTTAAAATGTTTAAAAAAATCTTTCAAACCGTGTGTTTACTTTGCTTATCGACTGTCGTAATGGCGGACGATGACATTATTTCGTTGCCTGAAATGACGATTTATAACAAAACGATTTCGTCCGAATTTACCGCATCGCAAATGCAAAATGAACTCACTCGAGACGATTTAGAATCAGCGGAAATGCCTGACCTTAATAACGTATTGAGAAATCAAACGGGATTGATGCTTAATCAAGGCAGCGGACAAATGCCGACAGCTATCCATATACGAGGTGCAGGTGGCAGCGGACAAGGTATGGTCACATTAGATGGCGTTCCTTTATTCGGCAACTTCGCGGGAATGTATTCGTTAAGTCATTATCCACTTGATGCTTTTGATCAAGTCACCGTCACACGAGGCGCGAGCGGCGAGAAACACGGAAGTCGAACACTCGGTGGCACGATTCATTTGCAAACTCGTCGTATGCAAGAAAAAGATAATTTTTTGCACGTTGAAGGCGGCAGTTACGACACTATTCGCAGTGCAGTCGGTAGCGGATTAACAACCGAAGCAGGTGATTTTTCTGCAGTGGTTGGGCAAAGTGATATTTTTAACGGCATCAGTCAAGCTCAAAATGGAACAGAAGGTGATAATTTTGGCATGACACACGCATCAGCGAATTGGTTTAAAAATTTCGGACGCGGGCGTTTAGATGCGTCACTTTATTTTGTCCGCAGCGATGAAAATACTGATGGTCCTGGTTTAGTTCCAGCAAGACGAGTAGTCGGTTGGGTAGATGACAAACGCGGTAAACTTTCAGATGAAACATGGGTGACACAATTACACGGCGAATATGATTTAGCGTCTTATTGGAAAAGTTCGCTGCAATTAGGTTTTACGCAAGACAGACAAAAAATGGTCACTACTGCCAAGCCACCATTTTCAATAAGTAATCAATTATTCATGGTGGATTGGAAGAATACACATTTGCTGCCGCTCGATGAAAATAATAAAAATCAGGCATTACTTGTTTGGGGCGTGAATACGCAACATCAACAAACGCTCAATATGCCAGCATCGCAAACTGTGATTAGTCCAAATGTGCGTGGTGAATTGGTGATGGACGAATGGAAATGGAGTGCCGATGGACGTTTTGATAACGGTGACACTTATGGAAATCATCAAGTTTTTTCGCTCGGTTTGAATCGTTCATTACCGCAGAATGTGAATGTTTTTGCGAACGGCGGCACAGGGTATCGTCAACCAGGTGTGAGTGAATTGATGAATCCGCTCTTTGGCAATCGCGTGCAGGGCGAAAGTAATGCGGGCGGTGAAGTTGGAATAAGCTGGAATCCATTGCCCGACAGTGAAATCAAAATAAGTGGTTATCATCAAAATTATCAACAAATGATTGTGTTGATGTCAGATGAAAGGGGCGTACTCAAAGCACAAAATATACAGGATGTAGATGTTTGGGGTTCAGAAATGCAATCGAGGCATCGTTGGTCAAGTATTTGGGAAAGCGGTTTGAATTACAGCTATATGAATGCAATCAATTCAATCACACATTTGCGTGTTGCCTCTCGTCCTGAACATCAAGGTGTATTTTGGAATGAAGTGCAAATATCGCAACCGTTAACATTGCGCGTGGAATTAAACGTACATGGCAGTTATTGGTTTAATGCTGCTAATACATTAAGAGCAAATACGGCACCGCGCATTAATGCTTTACTGAAATACCAGCTAACGAAAAAAACTGAGCTATATGTGCGAGGTGAAAATGTGACAAATGAACGCACACCAGAACTTCTTGATTTTAACTTCAATGGTGCTGCGATTTACGCAGGTTTCCGAACGGGTTTTTAAACCAATGTTTGTCGAAAAAACCTAATGAACAAACACTCTCGTGAGTGCAGTTTAATAACATTTCTGATTTTGCTCGGATTTCAATTATTTTCGAGCAGTATTTTTGCAAACGACAAAATTTTAGATGCCAGTCAGCTGAATCAATCTCCCATTCAATTAACCGAATACGTTGCTGTGCTTGAAGATTCAAACGCAACGCTTACGCTCGCAGATGTTCAATCCCCTGAGATTTCAAATCGTTTCAAAATTGACTATGAGCCAGCCGAAGCGTTCAATTTTGGTTATACCCATTCAGCCTATTGGCTTCGTTTATTGCTATTCAACAGCAGCGATACCACACTTGAACGAATGATAGAAATTAGCGATGCCAACCTCTCAAGCATTCTGTTTTATCAAATCACTGACAATAATTTTAATCCGCCCATCATCACGGGAATGAGCGAGCCATTCGCGTCACGCCCTTATAAAAACAGGCATTTCATTTTCCCGATTACGTTGCCGCCCCATTCCAATCAGTTGTATTACCTGAAAATACAATCGATACACACGCTCATTATTCCTCTTAAATTGTGGACACCCGATAATTTTCACAGACATGAACGCAATGATTATCTCGTTCAAGCTTGGTATTTCGGCATTGTCACCGCGATGATTGTATTTAACACGCTACTTTTCATTGCGATAAAAGATACGATTTACTTGTTATACGTTAGCTACATTACATCTTTTACGCTTTACGTTGCATCGATAACGGGATTAGGCAAAGAATTTTTGTGGTCTGAATTCCCCATAAACTCAGATCTTTCTTCTGCTGAGTTGTATTACATCACTATTGTCATATTGCTGTTTTTTACCAGACGAATGCTAAATACCAAAACAATCATTCCAGTCGTGGACATGATTTTGAAGGTTTACATCGGTATTCATCTTCTGCAATTTATTATTTGTCTGATTTATTTTCCGTTAGTAATAAACAAAACAGCGACCTTTTTGCATATAACACTGGCGTTGCTTATTTTAGTTACCACGGTTTTATGCGCGATAAAACGCCAACGTAATGCGTACTTTTTCTTAGTGGCATTTTTCATGCTTTTTTTAGGCGCAGCATCAATGAGCTTGCGCGTTCTAGGGATATTCCCGACCAACTTTTTTACCATTAACGGTTTTCAATTTGGTTCTGCGTGGGAAATGCTATTTTTGGCTTTTGCTTTAGCAGATAGATTTAATTCAAGTCGAAAAGAAAAAGAAAAGGCACAAATAGACTTGTTACAAGCACAACAACGTCTCGTTGAAAATTTAAAAGCCTCTGAAGAAATTTTAGAAATACAGGTAAATGAACGCACGAACGATTTAAAAACACTTAATCAAGACCTAAATCAGAGAGAGCGTTATTTGCGTGAGTTGATTGATAATTTTCCATTTATGGTTTGGCTCAAAGATACAGACAGTCGTTTTCTTGCCGTGAATCAATTTTTTGCTAAAACTTTTGGTGAAGACAATACCGATAATATGCTGGGTAAAACGGATTTTGATTATTCGCCCAAAGAAATAGCGGAAGGTTATCGAGCAGACGACTTATCGATATTGCAAACGGGACAGCAAAAAAAAGTGGAAGAAAAAATCGTTAATTATTTGGGCGAATGTTCTTTATTTGAAACAATCAAAGCACCTATATTTGATACGCATGGCAAAGCGTTGGGGACAGTGGGATTTGCAAGAGATGTAACACTTCAAAAGAAATTTGAAGCCGACACAGAAGCATTAAGTCAATCAAAATCAAATTTCTTTGCCAATATGTCGCACGAAATCCGCACGCCGATGAACGGAATTATTGGACTTTCACGGTTAGCATTAAAAAAAGAAATCTCAAATGACGTTAAAAGTTATTTAGAAAAAATCTATAAAACGTCCAATGAATTATTATCTATTATTAACAGTATTCTCGATTTCTCGAAACTGGACTCGAATGGTTTTTCTATAGACAACGATTTTTTTAATCTCGATGTGATTCTGGAAAGTGTTAATAGCTTGTTTATAGCGGATTTTGCGGACAACTTCATTAGTTTAAAAATTGAAGTTTCCCCTGATGTGCCGCGTGAATTGATGGGAGATTCCACAAAATTACGACAAATTTTAATCAATTTATTGGGTAATGCTAAAAAGTTCACTTTGCATGGTGTAATTCTCACGAGAATTGAAATTCAAAATCAATTAAAAAACGATTCCGTTGTATTACGTTTTACTGTTCGTGATACGGGTATTGGAATGACTGAACAACAAATCAAAAAGTTGTTTCAGCCATTTTCGCAAGCAGATAACTCGATTACTCGTAATTATGGTGGTACAGGTTTGGGATTGGCGATTTGTAAGCAATTAGTTGAATTGATGGGAGGAGAAATTCACGTCACAAGTATTTACGGACAAGGCAGTACTTTTGAATTTACACTTCCGTTTACTGTCATTGCCAGTCAATCATTTGATTCTAACAATCCTGTGAAATGGTCTGCTTCTATACCAAATTACAATTCAAAACGCATTTTATTGGTTGAAGATAACGATATAAATCAACTGGTCGCCGAGGAATTATTAACGTCGATGGGATTAACCGTTGAAATAGCAAGCAATGGTAAAGAGGGTTTTGAGCGAGCTTTAGCTGAACCGTTTGATTTGATTTTTATGGATATTCAAATGCCCATTATGGATGGTTTGACGGCGACGCAACTTATTCGGTCACAATCAAAATTGCAAAATATACCAATTGTGGCAATGACTGCCCATGCAATGAAAGGTGATATGGAAAGAAGCCTAGCTGTTGGTATGAATGCACATTTAACTAAGCCAATTGAAATAAACAAATTGGTAGATGTTTTAAATAAGTGGCTAGGAACGGATGACGGTGAATTAATAAAAAATCCCACACAATCAGATGAAAAAATCACTTTATTACCTGAATCGTTACCGCCATTTGATTTAGTGCAAGCATTAGTATTTTGTAATAACAATTCGATACTTTTGCATCGATTATTGTTGAACTTTCACAGTCAAAACATAAACACCGTTAATCAATTAGTTGATTTCATTAACGCCAAAGACTTTTCACAAGCCAAACATTTAGCACATTCGATTAAAGGAGTGGCGGGAACATTAGGTGCCAACGAATTAAAAAATGCAGCATCGTTATTAGAAATGGCTCTTAATTCTGAGCAAATAGATGACCTTGATTTGCTACTTCATGATTTAACGTTGAAATTGAATATCGCTGTAAGTGCGACAGCATCTTTGTCACCACCTCAGGAAAAAATAATCGTTTCAAATTTAAATTTCGGAGAATTAAATGAACATTTTACGCAATTTAAAAATGCACTGGCTCTTAATCAATTTAAAGCGATTGGTATTTTTGCAGAGCTTAGACCCTATTTTTTACAACATAATTTGCAAGAAATTGTAAAAGAATTAGATGAACAATTTGAGCAATTAAATTTCCCAAAAGCTTTATCTACTTTGGACGGTATTCACACCTTAATTGAAGAGTCTCATGATTAAAAAAATAAGCGACTTTGAATTACAGCGATTGCCAAAAAATGTTCATGAATCTTTACGCGCTTGGGATTCAGCCGATGAATATGTTTTAGAACACGTTGCGAATTTGAATTTGCCGAAAACAGCAAAAATATTAATTATCAATGATAGTTTTGGCGCGTTAGGGATTGCTTTACATTTATTTCAAACCTGCGCGATTTCAGATTCTTATCTTTCACAACAAGCGACTCGCTTAAATTTAGCCGCAAATCATTTGCCCAAAATGGCGGTGACATTGCTTCAAAGTACCGAATCATTGCCGCATATTTTTGATGTGGTTGTCATTAAAGTGCCAAAAACGTTGGCGTTGTTAGAATTTCAATTATTGCAATTACGTTCAAATATTACGGAAAATACGCAAATTATTGTGGCGGGAATGGTGAAAATTCTCACGCCAAGCGTTTGGAATTTATTAGCACGAATTATTGGTGATACAAAAACATCGTTAGCGCATAAAAAAGCGCGTTTGATTTTTGCTACGCTTAATCCAAATTTACCAGTGCCACAAAATCCGTATCCGATTCGGTATATTTTAGAAAATACCGATTATGAAATTACCAATCATGCCAATGTTTTTTCGCGTGAGAAATTAGATATTGGTACACGTTTTTTTCTGGAACATTTACCGCATTCAAAAATACCCTGTGACATTATCGATTTAGGTTGTGGCAACGGAGTTGTGGGTTTAATTGCCGCTGAAAAAAATCCAATGGCACGCATTCATTTTGTTGATGAATCGTTCATGGCGATTGAATCCGCACGAGAAAATTTTGAAAAAGTATTTAAACATCGAATGGCACATTTTCACGTTGGAGATTGTTTGACAGACTTTGCACCAAATTCAGCAGATTTCATTTTATGTAATCCGCCGTTTCATCAACAACACGTTATTGGCGATTTCATTGCTCAAACGATGTTTAATCAAGCGCATTCCGTGTTGCGAAATAAAGGCGAATTATGGGTGATTGGTAATCGACATTTAAATTATGGTGTGATGTTGGCACGCCTTTTTGGCAAAAAGAATGTAAATCTTGTCGCACAGAACAATAAATTTATGATTTGGGTGGTGAAATAACGATTTCGCCATTGTCATGGCGATCTTATTGATTTCCATACTTTGCAGAGACCATTTACAAAATCTATAAAATTGAAGTAAAAAACATGAAACAAATATGAAAAATTACACCATAGGCTGGGATATTGGCGGCGCACATGTTAAGGTCGCAGTCATTTACCAACATCAAATTATCGCTATTCACCAAGCACCGTGTCCGTTGTGGCAAGGGTTGGCGAAATTAGAATTCGCAGTACAAACATTGTTGGCAAAACTGCCGTCACAAATCAATCAACGTCACGCAATTACCATGACGGGGGAATTGGTCGATTTATTCGCTAATCGCCATGACGGCGTAAAGCAAATTATTGAAACCATGACGATGTTATTGGTAAATCGTGACGTACATATCTTTTGCGGAAAACAAGGATTGTTGCCTGCTGCTGAAATTAATGAAACGCATTATGACGCGATTGCTTCGGCGAATTGGTTGGCGAGTGCGACGTTTGCGGCAAAAAAAATTCAAAATTGTTTGTTTGTCGATATTGGCAGCACCACGACAGATATTTTGTTGTGTGAAAATGAAAACGTTCACGCGCAAGGTTATAGCGATTACGCAAGATTGATTTCGGGCGAATTGATTTACAGCGGCATCGTGCGAACACCTATCATGGCAATCACACAAACAGTTTTTGATAACGGACAGAACGTGGGCGTAATGGCAGAACATTTTGCGACGACGGCGGACGTGTACCGTTTGACAGGCGAATTATCAGAACATCACGACCAAACACCGACGGCAGATGGAGCCGAAAAAACTATTGAAGCCAGCGCACGACGTTTATCACGCATGGTTGGCGATGATTTCAACATTGCCAAATTGGCGCGTTGGCAAGCGGTGGCGCGAGATATTCGTCAGCAACAATTACAACGTATTCAACAAAGTTGTGCAGCACAATTGGCGCGACATTCTTCTGAAAAAAAATTACCATTGATTGGTGCGGGGGTAGGGCGGTTTTTAGTTCAAGAAATCGCCGCAAATTTGAATTATCCTTACTTTGATTTCTCAACATTATTCACAAGTCACAGCACATTAGAATTTAGTTCTGCAGATTGTGCGCCAGCGGTCGCAGTGGCTTACTTGCTCAGTTAAGCATTTAGTCGCAGCAGATTTCACTTTGTAACGATATACTTGTCGCTTTATTTTTATTTTCCCGAGTTTATCAATGCAACCATCCGTTAATTTTTCCAACATCGACATTTCTGCCCCGTTATTACAAAGTATCGAAGCGTTGGGCTATACCGAAATGACCCCAATTCAAGCGCAAAGTATTCCGTTCATTTTGGCTGGCGACGATATTATCGCCAAAGCAAAAACTGGCAGCGGCAAAACAGTAGCATTTGGCATGGGTTTATTATCAAAAATCGATGTGAATCTTTATGAAACACAGGCATTAGTCTTGTGTCCGACGCGTGAATTAGCCGACCAAGTGAGCAAAGCCATTCGCAGTTTGGCGCGTTTTATCCCGAATATAAAATTGCTGACGCTTTGTGGCGGTGTGCCGCAAGGTCATCAAATTGCGTCACTAAATCAACACGCGCCACACATTGTCGTTGGTACACCTGGACGAATTCAAGACCATTTAAAACGTCAAAGTTTGAGCTTAAAAAAATTGCGCGTTTTGGTTTTAGATGAAGCGGACAGAATGCTTGATATGGGTTTTGAAGATCAAATTTCATTTGTTGTTAAACAAACCTCAAAAACCAAACAAACGTTGTTATTTTCGGCGACGTATCCTGATTCAATTCTGGAAATGAGCGCGTATATTCAACAATCGCCTGTCGAAATTACGGTTGATGAAACGCATGAAGATGGACAAATCGAACAGCTTTTTTATAAAGCCGAAGAACTGCAAAAACCGTTAGCGGTCGTGGCGTTATTGGCGAAACATCAACCCGAATCGACGGTGATTTTTTGCAACACGAAATACAATTGTCAGGTAATTGAAAATTGGTTGGGACAACAAGGTTATTCTGCACTTTCGTTGACGGGCGATTTAGATCAGCGCGAACGCGACCAAACATTACTTAGATTTGCCAATAAAAGTTGTTCAGTTTTAGTGGCAACCGACGTGGCGGCGAGGGGATTGGATATTAAGGATTTGTCGGCGGTGATTGTCTATGACTTGTCGCCAGACCCTGAAGTTCATGTACATCGTGCAGGTCGAACAGGTCGCGCAGGACAAAAAGGATTGGTGTTTAGTTTGTGCGCCGAATCTGAAGTGGAACGTGCGAAAGTGATTGAAGCCTATCAAAAAATTCCGATTAAATGGGACAAATTTAATCCCGCGAAACTTCCCAAAAACACAACGCTCAGACCTTCGATGGTCACATTGGTAATTGATGGTGGACGTAAAAGTAAAATTCGTGCCGCTGACATTTTGGGAGCGTTGACTGGTGAAGCGGGTTTAGCAGGTAGTGAAGTCGGTAAAATTGATATTTTCGATGTGCGAACGTATGTGGCAATTAAACGTGCCAATGCAAATATCGCCTTATCCCGTTTGCAAGAAGGGAAAATCAAAGGTCGAAAATTACGTGTTCGAGCGTTAGGTTAATCAAAAAAAGGGCAGATTTAAAATCTGCCCTTTTTAATTCGCGATGTGATTTTTGACGTTACAAATCAAAATACTTCACTGTATTTGCCAAACTACGCGCTTGATCTTCCAATGTTTCTGCCGCTGCTGCCGCTTCTTCAACTAATGCGGCGTTTTGTTGTGTTACATCGTCCATTTGCCCAATCGCTTGATTGACTTGCTCAATTCCCATTGTTTGTTCATTAGACGCGGAACTGATTTCAGACATAATTTTCGTTACACCACGAATAGCGTTCACGATTTCTTCCATTGTTCGTCCAGCATTCGCAACCAATCGAGAGCCGTCCTCGACTTTCTCAACAGAATCGCCAATTAAACTTTTAATTTCACCAGCCGCTGCTGCTGCGCGTTGTGCAAGACTTCGGACTTCGGTTGCCACCACCGCAAAACCACGTCCTTGATCACCTGCGCGTGCCGCTTCAACCGCTGCGTTCAATGCCAAAATGTTTGTTTGGAAAGCAATGCCGTCAATGACCGAAATAATATCAACGATTTTTCGTGATGAATCGTTAATGGCTTCCATCGTACTCACGACTTGCCCAACTACTGCAACACCTTTACTTGCGATATTTGATGCGCCTTCTGCCAATTCATTCGCGTGTTGAGCATTTTCACTATTATGTTTAACCGTTGACGTTAATTCTTGCATACTTGCAGCGGTTTCTTCCAAGCTGGAGGCTTGTTGTTCTGTACGATTCGACAAATCATTATTACCCGCTGCAATTTCTTTCGCACTCATGTTAATTGTGCCAGTTGCATCTTGAATTTGATAAATCACTTCGCGTAACTTTTCAACGGTCGCATTCGCATCATCTTTTAATTGCCCAAACATTCCCGAATAATTATTCGTAATTGTTTTGTTCAAATCACCTTGCGATAGCGCATCTAAGACCCGTCCAATTTCATTCAAACCAACAGAACTGGTTTCAAGTAATTGATTGATGTTTTGCACTAAATCTAAAATAAAACCGCTGCGACCGCTTTCATTCACGCGTTGTTCAAAATCACCTTCTGAAGCCGCTTGCACGATATTAGTGATTTCTTGCATCGCTAGTATTTCTGCTGTTCGGTCTATCCATTCCGCCACATAGCCAATTCGTTCACCATTTTTATCTAAAACGGCACTCGCTACGACACACATGTGATGTCCGCCGACAATAATTTCAGACGAAGCAAAATCGGTTAAATCGCGTAGCATTTTTCGTTGTTTCGCTGGCTCTACATGAAATATATCGATATTTGAACCAAGAAGTTTATTGGCATCAAAAGTGGGTAATTGTTTTTTGATGTCTTTTTCTGCCGCTAGAAACAATGTCATCGCACTTTCATTGACATAAATAATTTCAAAATTATTATTTGCCACTAATACAGCTGAATGTACGGTGTCTAAAGCTCTATTGATTCGTAAGGCTTCTGCCATAATGTGGTTTGCTTGAGCAATATCTAAACTTAAACTCACGTCCATCGAAAATAAGCCGCGATAAAAATCGCCAATAACACCTTCTTTTTTCAAATCAAATTGATTGCCGAAACCTTTAGCTGCGAGTCGATAAAAAGTTCCGACACTTTTATCGAAAGCGTTATTTAAGTCACGAATAGTCCCGATATTCATTGCCGCACCTGCTGCGACAATAGATAAAAGACCAGCTAATTCAAAATAACTGTGTGCTAAAAATAATTCATAACTTGTCATTGCAACAGGAATTGAAAATATCGTTAATGAAGCGATTGTTTTTTTCCATATTGAAATATCTTTAATGGCTTTGACTAATGCTTTTGTACCCGTTGGGTTAATCGTCGTTGTTTTATTTTTTAATTGTTCATATAAAGCAATTCCTTCTGCCAATTCTGTCTTTTTTGGTGCGTACCGCACAGACATATAGCCGACTAATTTCCCTTGTTCAAATTGCGGAATGACATTGGCATGAACCCAATAATAATCACCATTTTTCGCCCTATTTTTAATCACACCTGACCACGGACGCATGGATTTAATCGATTTCCACATATCTTCAAAAAGTTCTGGTGGCGTATCGGGATGACGAATAACGTTGTGCTGTTTACCAAGAATTTCGTCACGGGTGTACCCACTTATTTTTAAAAAATCATCATTTGCAATAATAATTTTTCCTGTTAAATCGGTATGAGTAACGAGAATACTGCCTTTCGTCATAACAATTTCGATGTTTGTGACTGGTAAATTAAGTTTCATAACATTTCCACTAAGCGTGCGCGTTAAATAAAGTTAAAAGATTAAAAATTACATTATCAAAATTGACAGCAAAATTTGCGCCGTAATTCTTGCACATTGTGGGTAAATATCGGCACGCTTACTTATATCTTAATTTTGATTAGTCACAATTTTGCATTTCGATAATAAAATTAGCTGCGTTTGATTGCTCTTGTGCGCCGTCATTTCGTAAGGCTTCAATGCGTTCTAAATAGGCATCATCAATGTCACCTGTAACATATTCGTGACTAAAACAAGAAGTGTCGAAATGCAGAATTTCAGGATTTCCTTTTTGAACTGCCGCAATTAAATCGTCTAAGCCTTGGTAAATCAATTTATCCGCGCCAATCGCTTCACAAACTTCATCTTCTGTGCGGTTGTGTGCAATCAATTCATGTGCGGCTGGCATATCAATACCATAAACATTTGGATAACGAACAGGCGGTGCAGCAGAAGCGAAATAAACTTTTTTTGCACCTGCATCACGCGCCATTTGAATAATTTGCGCTGACGTTGTCCCGCGTACAATTGAATCATCGACCAATAAAACGTTTTTACCGTTAAATTCCAAATCAATCGCGTTGAGTTTTTGACGCACAGATTTTTCACGCAATTTTTGTCCAGGCATAATAAATGTGCGTCCGATATAACGATTTTTAATAAAACCTTCGCTGAATTTCACGCCTAATTTATTTGCCATTTGTAACGCAGCAGTGCGACTGGTGTCAGGAATTGGAATGACGACATCAATATCGTGATCTGCCCATTCGCGTTCAACTTTTATCGCTAACTTTTCACCCATTCGCAAACGTGCTTTATAAACTGAAATATTGTCGATAATTGAATCGGGACGGGCAAAATAAACATATTCAAAAATGCACGGACACAAATCGACTTTTTCAGCGCATTGTTGCGTGTGTAATTTACCCGATTGTTCGATAAAAATAGCTTCGCCAGCGTCGATGTCGCGAATAATGTCGAAACCTAAAACATCTAACGCTACACTTTCAGAAGCAATCATAAATTCGCTGCTGCCTTCGGTTTTTCGTTCACCAAAAATAGCAGGTCGAATGCCATGAGGATCACGAAAACCTAAAATTCCAACGCCTGCAATCATAATTACAACTGCATACGCGCCACGGCATCGACGATGCACACCTTTTACTGCGTTAAAAATATCTGCAACCGTGAGTTCTGATTTGTGCAACGTTTGTAGTTCGTGGGCAAAAACATTGAGCAATACTTCCGAATCAGAATCGGTATTGATGTGGCGTTGATCTTCGTCAAACAACGCTTTTTTGAGTTCTTCTGTGTTGGTTAAATTACCGTTGTGAGCGAGTGTTAAACCGAACGGTGAATTGACATAAAATGGCTGTGCTTCGGCAGAACTGGTACAGCCTGCGGTTGGATAACGAACGTGTGCAATGCCCATGTTTCCACGCAACCGCAACATTTGATCGTTTGTAAAAACGTCGCGAGTTAATCCATTATCTTTGCGTAAATGCAAACGTCCATTTTCACATGTCACAATGCCTGCCGCGTCTTGTCCACGATGTTGAAGCACCGTGAGTGCGTCATATAAATCTTGATTTACGGCTTGATGAGAGACGATAGCAACAATACCACACATTATTTTTTCACCTAAGTTGGAAGTTTTAACGAAAAATGAGAGCGTGCGCCATTTGCGGTGCGACGTGGTCGCGTAACCAAATGACAAGAATTTGAAAAGAGGGTAATAAACTGGATTCTTGCCACCATGTATTAGTTGGCACAGCGGTAAATCCAGCAAGAAAAACGATGATAGTTGTCACGACAACGCCTTGCATGGTTCCGCAGGTTAAACCGCCTAAGCGCTCCATGATTGCGGTGTGATTGTAAGTTTGTTTGACGCGGGTTGTAAGCCAATTTTCTAATAAGCTTATCGCTAAAATAGTTGAAATCAATATCGTAATAAAGGCGACAGCGAAACGTTTTTGGGGCGCGGAAATGAATGATTGCAATATAACGGAAATAGAAAGTGAAAAATGCAAACTCGCCCAAAATCCAACGACCCAGCATAATAATGAAATCACTTCCCGACTAAAGCCACGCATTGTGCCGATGATTAAAGTCACACCGCACAGTGCAACTATACTGTAATCAACCCAGATAAATGGCTTTAGTGCTACAGGAAACACGACTTTATTCAGAAACTAAAATAGAAGTAATGTGTTGATCATCCATTTTTTTCTTCATTTCAGCAGCTCGTTTGCCATCCAATTCAGGCCCTACGCGCAAACGGTAAAATGTTCCTTTATCGTTTTGAATCGGCGTTAACGTTGCAGGTAAACCTTGTGATTTTAAGCCTTCGAGCAAACTTTCAGCTTTCGTTTTATTGGTCAAACTGGCTAATTGAATGAACCAGCGACCCGCTTTTTTGGCTTCAGGGGCAATGACTTTTTTAACATCAGCAACGCTTGCATCAATCGGTGCAATTGTTTTAACTGCTACGACATCGCCATCCAACAATTTTGCAGCCCGCATTTGTTTTAGCAATTCTTCTTCTGGTTTTCCACTGGCTTTTTTAGCTTCTAACTTTGGTTTCATAGGCGGTTCATCATCTACTTCTTCGGGTGGATTCACGCCGTAATTGGTAGTTTCAGAATAAGCAGGTTTTTCAATATGTGGTTTTGCGGCTGGTGGTTTAACAACAGGTTTTGGTTGTAGTTTTGGTAAAGGCGTTTCATCCATTTCGTCAGGACGTAACGAATTTTTTACAACAGGTGTTGACGATGGCGCGAGTGCTGCGACTTCAACCTGCGGCTGTTGTGGAATGGCTAAAACCTGCTCTGAACTTGCAGGAGCTTTAATTGCGGGTTCTTCGACAAACTGATTTTCCGAAGGCAACGCCAATGTTGTTACTGCTTGCCCGTCATCTTCAATCGGGTCATCAAACAACATCGGAATGAAAATCGCCGACAATATCGTGACCACCAATGCCCCAATCAAACGTTGTTTTAATTCATGATCCATTTTTATTCACCTATTTTTAAATTTGCACAACAATCTGATACTAAAAAAAACGACCCAAATACCAAAATCAAATCGCCACGTTGAGCATGATTTTTTGCAGCAGCAAAAGCTTGGGGGAAATCTTGAAAATCTGTGTTAGCGGTTGAAATTTGACACTGCTCAAACATTTCACGCATTGTCGATTTTGTTACCGCGCGTGGATTTTGAGGTAACGGCGCAAAAAACCAATCTGAAACTACGGGTTTCATCAAATTCAAAACGCTCGCAATATCTTTATCTTTCATCATTGAAAAAATGGCATGAATGCGACGATCGGGGAAATTATCGGCGAGATAATCGACTAATGTTTCTGCTGCTTGCGGATTATGTCCAACATCCAAAAGGATAGGATTTTCACCGTCAATCAATTGGAATCGCCCCGCTAATTTCACATTTTTCAAACCCATTTTTATCGACGTGTCACTAACAGGTAAACGATTCGCTAAACATTGTGTTGCAAAAATCGCCGCCGAGGCATTTCGATATTGATGATTACCTTTCAACGCAGGATTGGGTAAATTTGAAATCGTTTGTGCCAATCCTTGCCACGTCCATGTTTCACGGTGTTTCTCGTAAAAAAATGTTTCACCTAAACGAAGCAAAAGTGCGTTGTTTTCATACGCATAATT
>CAINDC010000095.1 GCA_903847275.1 uncultured Pseudomonadota bacterium | reverse complement strand
ATTATCATCACCGTCACCGCCAATCATTTCATCAGCACCTAAACCACCGTTGAGCGTGTCATTTCCTGCTTCGCCTTCTAATTTATCACTACCTGCGCCGCCATCAAGTGAATCGTTACCCGCACCACCTTTGAGTTTGTCGTCGCCTTCTTCACCGAAAATTTGGTCGTTATCGTTTCCACCGTTAATCGTGTCATCGCCATCACCGCCTTTTAACGTATCGTTGCCGATGTTGCCTGAAATATCGTCGCCAATAACAGAACCAATCACATTGTCGGCATTACTGTCTTTACCCACAAAATAAGGATTTTTGGTTTCTAATATGGTTTCTTTTGGGGCTGTTGGTGTTGGCGGTTGTACAGGTTCAATTGGTTTCACAATCACCACGGGTGTAACACTCGTATCTTTTACAGATACACTTTGGCTTTCACCGCTGTTTAACGTCAATGTTAAATTTTCTGAGCCTTCGGTGATTTTGTCAGCAATGAACTTCACAGCTAATGACGCTTTGCCATTCGCATCAACCACAAAACTACTCGTTTTCAAACCACCCAACACATCTGCATTTGAAATTGTGCCTCCGAAGTTAAACGGAATTTCTGTGCTGTCCGCTACATTTTCAGTCGCTAATTTAAACGTTACTGTGTCGCCTTCGTTTGCACTGGTTTTATCAACGCTTAACGCATAACTTGGTGGTTGCGTTTTAACATCCACTAAATCCGTCGCGCCACTCGTGACGGTTTCCAGTTTATTTAAGCCATCGGTATAACTCACTTTTACACTTATGGCTGTGCCAATGTCATTTTCAGAAAGCGTGTAAGTTGATTGTGTTGCGCCACTGATGGCTTTGCCATTTTGTAGCCATTGATAATGAAATAACGGTGTAGATGCACTTAAACCATCTTCATCGTTTAATGTGTTTTGAATTGATAGGGTTTGATCTTGAACGGTTTCGCCGATGATTTGAATTGTGCCTGTATGTTGATGTTGAACTGCAACAGGCGGCATTATCACAACGGGTGAGGAAGATGCTAACCCAAGAAAATCTTTTACGTCCTGACTGAAATTATTTACTTGTTGAGGTGTAAATTGTTTCAATTGATTAGCTGACAGCGCGGATATTTGATCTACCGTCAATGCAGGAAGTTGTTCGGGCTGAATTGCTGCAAGACTTGTTATTGCCGAAAACGCATTTGGACTTAAAACTCCAATATCATCTGGTTCTAATGACGCGATTTGAAATGACGTTAAGGCTTTTATTTGTGAGGAACTCAACGATACAATTTGATCGGTCGTTAAAGCCGCAATTTGATTTGACTCCAACCCAATAATGTTTTTCGCTGTAAAACCAGTAATAGAGAAAGGATCCATCGTTTCTATTGCGGCAGTCGTAAGCGCATGTACTTGTGTTGATGTTAATGCGCCAATGGCATCTGAACTCAATAATGCCGCTGTGTCTGTTGATATTTCTGTTATTTGCTTCGTGGTCAGAAAAGAAAATTGCGCGGGTTTCAACGCGGCAAGTTGTCCGTCGCCTAGTAAGTAAGATAAATTCAAACCAGCCATATTTGATTTGTTAAACCCCGCGATTGCAGAAGGGTTTAAGCTAAAAATATCCTCAGAACTGAATGCAGCAATTTGTGCTGATGTTAATGCGCCAATTTGTGCAGAGGTAATGTTGTACATTTGATCCAACGTCAATGCTGAAATTTGGTTGTTTGTAAACGCTGCAAAAGTTTTAGCTGGTAACGCAGAAATGAAATCATAGTTCAAAACTGGAATTTGATCAGCATTCAATAAAACCAATGCTTTAGAAGAAAAAGAAGCTGCTTGTGCAGTCGTAAACGCAGGCATTTGATCGGGAGTTAATCCCGCTGCTTGCAATGAACCAATAGTTCCAATTTGAGCTGGCGTTAATGCTGAAATTTGCTTTTGTGTTAAGTATGAAATATTGTCTATACCTAGCAAGTTAAGTTTTAAGCCCACTATAGCACTTACTGACAAAGCTCCTAGCTGCTCTGGATATAATGAATCTAATTGGTTTTTACTCAATGCAGCTACTTGAGCGGACGTAAATGTAGCAAAAACGTCTTGAGAAACTTCTGAAAAGTCGGCGGTGGTTGTAAATGTAAACGCTGTTGTCATTTTTAAATTCTCAGTTGTGTAGTTTGTGGCGCAAAGGTGGCGGGTTTTAAAGTTGTTGGGGTTGTCATTTTGGATTCCTGTTTTTGTTTAAATCAGCTGTTGAACTTCATCGAGTGTCAAACCTGTTAATTCGACGATAGTATTCAAATCAAGATTTTTTGCTAACATTCCTTTGGCGATAGCGAGTTTTTCTTTTAACTTTCCTGATTCCTCGCCTTCTTCAAATCGCTTTTTCTTATCACTTTCAAAATTATATTCTTCAATCATCCAGTATTTTTCCTCATCAGAAACGAGATTTTTCGCAATGGAATCAATGACAGTTTGAAGTTCGGGGCGGGGATAATGGGTTTCATCAATTTGTTCAGTCAAACTTTCTTTAATTGCGCTTAACCAGTCGCGGTACATTTCTGGCGTGTTGTCATCAACATATTTCACTGCTAAATAAATGACTTTATGTTTGATTTCGCCAAGCGCATTTCCATAGCGGTCTTTGGGGTCAAAATCAATTACTGCCACATCCGTTTTGTGCTTATCTGCTGACGTTAAAACCACGATGGTATAAACCGTTAAATCAGGTTTGTAATTTTTATAATTTGCTGCCTGTTCAAGCAATGCAACACAATGATAATGCAAGAAACGGTCATAATAATCTGAACCGTTTTGATGTTGAATTTCAACAATCACCCGATTTTTTAAATCTTCGGCGTACAAATCAAATTCAACTTTAATGTTGCCAATTTTTTGGGTAAATGATTTCTCGGTTTCGACTTTATCAATCTCTAATTCAATGCCAATAACATCTTTGACAAAGGCTTTGAAAACGTCAATTTGAGAAAAGGCTTTTTTAAAAATTACGCCATATTGAAGCGAAGCAACTTGTTTCATAAATGAATGCTCTGAGGATGACTATAAAACAAAGTTCTGAGCGGTTAGAGCCACTGAACCTGTGAGTTGAATTTCAAAATCATTGGTTTTTGTGTCGTTGTCCAAATTTATGGCAACAATGGTTTGTGAATTTGCAACGCTAAAACGTACCTGATTTGGAGCAGTGAATTCTTTTGAACTAATGAATGCCAACGTAGAATTAACACCTGTTAAATCCATTTTGTCGCCCGATTCAAAATCAGCAATGACATCTCTCGCCGCTTTGCCAACGCCAGAATCCCCCGCATTAAAAGCAAAAATATCGTTGCCTATATCGCCTTCTAAATAATCTTTACCTGCTTTTCCAGTGATTAAATCGTCGCCCGTTGTTCCTGTTAATGCGTCATTTCCTGCTGTGCCATTAACAGCATTCATCTTCGGAGCATCTTTTTTTGGGTCGTTGTCGGTGATGGTCACTTTTGCAGCTGAACCGCCCGAAGCCAACGTGGCATTTTTAGGACTTGATAACGTGATGCGGAAATTTTCTGATGATTCAGATAATTTGTCGTCGGTAATGGGGATCCAAATGCTTTTGGTGGTTTCACCTGCTGCAAACGTTAAATTGTCTTCCGTGGCTTTGTAATCAGAGGAACTTTTTGCTGTACCGTCTGCTGTTTTGTAATGTACGGTGACGGGTGATGAAGATGGACTCGATAATTTTACAACCACTTCAACATTGGTTTTACCAGCCGCTCCTTCGGTAATGCTGGCATTGCTGATGGTTAAAGAAGGTTTGTCGTCGTTGAGAATGGTGACGGTAGCTTCGGTTTTGTTTAGCGTCACACCGTCGCTGGGATTTGCCAAGGTAACAACAAAGGTTTCGTCGTCTTCAGCAATCGTGTCGGAGTTGATTTTAATTTTAACTTTTTGTGTTTTTTGATTGGGTGCAAACGTAACCGTTTGATTAAATGCCGTGTAATCTTTACCGCTTAATGCTGTTCCGTCTTCGGTACTGATTTCAACATCGACCGAATCGGTTGGAGCTTGGTCAAGTGTCAAAACTAAAGTGGCTTCAACAGTCCCGTTTTTATTACCTTCTTTGATTTTAACGTCTGCAATCGAGAGCGATAACTCTTGAATATCGTTCGATACAACTGGCAATGTTTTGTCGTTAAATTGTACAAATTCCACGTCAATCAGTTGGTCTACTTCGCTGGTGAGAATGTT
>CAINDC010000094.1 GCA_903847275.1 uncultured Pseudomonadota bacterium | reverse complement strand
AATTTATTTTTTGGCATTACCAGCGGCAACATGGATTCAATGGTGAACCATTACACGTCGGACAAAAAAATTCGTTCAAATGATGCGTACACGCCAAATGGCGAAGCCTCTAAACGTCCCGACCGTGCAACTTCTGTTTATTCGCACCGTTGCCGCGAAGCATTTAAAGACGTGCCAATTATTATTGGCGGCATTGAAGCCAGTTTGCGCCGCATAGCGCATTACGATTATTGGTCTGACACGGTAAAAAAATCGGTTTTGTTGGATTCAAAAGCCGATTTGCTATTATTCGGAAACGCAGAACGCGCCATTGTAGAAGTCGCGCACCGTTTGGCAAAGGGTGAAAAAATTCAAGACATTAAATTCATGCGTGGCACCGCGCATTTTGTGAAAGAAATTCCCTCTGATTTTGCAGTGAAAGATTCGACCGATTTTGATAAACCTGGCGCGATTGCACCGCCAATAAATCCGTATCAAGAAGAGCCGCCTTGCGATAAATCCGAATCAGAAAATGACGATGAAATCAAAATCGCACCAATGATTCAAAGCATTAAAACGTTGCGTGAAAAAACCGCGATTCGTTTGCCAGCGTATGAAACGGTGAAAAATGACCCGATTTTTTATGCTCATGCGTCGCGAGTGATGCACGGTGAAACGAATCCATACAACGCTCGTCCGCTCATTCAAAAACACGGCGACCGTGAAGTATGGATAAATCCGCCACCGATTCCGTTATCTACGCCCGAAATGGACGGCGTGTTTGATTTGCCTTATTCACGTTTGCCGCACAAAAGTTATGGTGGCGCGAATGTGCCAGCGTTTGAAATGATTCAACATTCTGTCAATATCATGCGCGGTTGTTTTGGTGGTTGTAGTTTTTGCTCAATTACCGAACACGAAGGGCGGATTATTCAAAGTCGCAGCGAAGATTCGATTATTCAAGAAATAGAGGCGATTCGTGATACGTCACCTGCATTTACGGGACATATTTCTGACCTTGGAGGCCCGACAGCGAATATGTATCGCCTCGCGTGCAAAGATAAAGCGATTGAAAGCGCGTGTCGCAAATTATCGTGCGTTTATCCCAGCATTTGTCCGAATTTAAACACCGGCCATTCGTCGCTAATAAAATTGTATCGTCGCGCTCGCGGTTTGAAAGGCATTAAAAAAATCTTTATTGCTTCGGGTTTACGTTACGATTTAGCGGTTGAATCGCCTGAATATGTGAAAGAATTAGTGACGCATCACGTTGGGGGTTATTTGAAAATCGCGCCCGAACATACTGAAAAAAATGTGCTGTCACGCATGATGAAACCAGGCATGGGAACGTATGACCGTTTTAAAGAAATGTTCGACCGCTTTTCAAAAGAAGCGGGCAAAGAACAATATCTGATCCCCTATTTT
The DNA here is from genome assembly GCA_903847275.1 of uncultured Pseudomonadota bacterium. Classification (GTDB taxonomy): domain Bacteria; phylum Pseudomonadota; class Gammaproteobacteria; order Methylococcales; family Methylomonadaceae; genus UBA10906. The sequence continues at coordinate 13,317 of CAINDC010000094.1, read as the reverse complement.
ATCGCCGCGCATCCTGGTACAACCGATGAAGATATGTTGCAGCTAGCGTTGTGGTTGAAACGTAATAATTTCCGCGCCGATCAAGTGCAAGCGTTTTTGCCATCACCAATGTCAATTGCCACCGCGATGTATCATTCGGGTAAAGACAGTTTGAAAAAAGTGAATCGCCAAGCCGAAAATATCAGCATTCCCAAAAGTGTGAAACAACGTCGTTTGCAAAAAGCCTTTTTGCGTTATCACGATCCAAAAAATTGGGATTTATTGCGTCAAGCCTTGAAAGAAATGGGAAGGGCTGATTTAATCGGCAATGGAAAACATCATTTGATTCCAAGTTATCAACCAAAGGGTTTTGAATCTCCTGTAAAAACACAGACATTTAAAACAAAATATACCGACTTCGGCAAAGGCTCGACGCTTAAAAATCGTCGTTCACGCTAACTTTTCGACTTTTTATGACTTCATGATGAAAATATTACAAACCATATTTTTTACGCCAAATTTTCGCAAGACACGTTTGAGTATGTGTTTTTTAGCGGCATTGTTTTCAGGAAATGTTATTGCTAATGATACCGTTCATTTGCAATTACGTTGGCTGCATCAATTCCAATTTGCTGGCTATTACGCAGCACTAGAAAAAGGTTATTACGAAGACGCTGGATTGAATGTGGTGATTCATGAAGGTTTTACTAAAAGTACACCAATTGAGGCTGTATTACTTGGTCACGCCGAATATGGTGTAGACAATAGTGAGGTTCTTCACCAGCGTTTAAATGCTTCGCCGTTAGTGGCTTTAGCGGCAATTTTCCAGCATTCACCCTCTGTTTTAGTGGTTCGTGAAAATATCAAATCCCCCCGCGATTTAATCGGCAAAAAAGTGATGTTAATGGCGAGTGATGGCGATGACGATATTTTAGGCATGATGAGCAACGCGGGTGTTTCTAAAAAACAAGTTGAAATTGTGCCGATTAGTTTCAATATCCAAGATTTTATTGATGAAAAAGTCGATGGCTATGCGGCTTATAGCACCGATGAGATCTACACATTAAGGAAAAAAAATATCAAATTTAACGTATTAGAACCACGCATTTACGGTGTCGATTTTTACAGCGATATTTTATTCACAACAGAAAATGAAATTTCAAAACATCCTGATCGCGCAAGAGCTTTTCGGCAAGCAAGCATTGATGGTTGGAATTATGCAATGCAGCATCCTGAAGAAATTATTGAATTGTTAATCTCAAAATATCATTCCAAAAAAAATAGGGACGAATTACTTTTTGAAGCACACACCATGCGCCCATTACTTATGTCGGATTTGGTTGAAATGGGTAATATGAATTCAACGCGATGGAAGCGCATGTCTGATGTTTTTGTTGAAAATAAATTAGTGTCACTGCGAGAAGCAAATAAACGATTAGTCGGTTTTATGCCTTCTTTTGATGTCACTATGGATAAAACAATGTTGCAGCGTTATGTGACGACAGGCGTTTTTATATTTATCTTAATTATATTTGTGCTTGTTATTTTGCTCGTTGCCTTTCTCGGTATGCGACGTGAGAATCGGAAACGCCGCGAAATAGAAAAAAGTAACAAACTTTTATACCAACAAGTGAATCACATGCAAAAATTAGAAAGCATTGGGCGACTTACGTCAGGTATCGCGCATGACTTCAATAACATTTTGGCGTGTATGCTTGGTTTCAATGAAATGAATAAGTTTATGGGTGAAGATATTACGGATGAATCATTGCGGGAAATTATGGAAAATAACACGCATCAAATTGATGTAGCGGGTCGGCGAGCGGCTGAGTTAATTGACAAAATGCTGATATATTGCCGCCAAGATACAAAAAAAGAAGAAATGATTGTCAAACCAACATTAGATGTTATTAATGAAGTTTTAGGAATGTTACGACCCGCACTCACAAATCGAATTCAAATAGAATTGGTGTGCGAGTGTTTAGGCGAGGCTGTACATAATTGTTGTGAAAATATCTATATTGATGCTATTGATTTACATCAAATCGTGACAAATTTAGTGGTGAATGCGCGTGATGCAATGGAAGAACGTGGTGGGAAAATTACGATTGCATTGAAAACCATGACAGATGTTGATACATACTGTATTGCGTGTGCTGCGATTATTAAGGGCGATTTCATTGAATTAAGCGTGATGGACAATGGTAGTGGCATTGAACCACAAATGATTACTCGAATTTTTGATCCATTTTTCAGCACAAAAGAAGTGGGAAAAGGTACGGGGTTAGGTTTATCAACGGTGAGTGGCATGGTACATACTTCAGCGGGGCATATTTTAGTGAATTCTGAATTGGGGCAATATACGGAAATTAAATTGTTATTCCCAATCGTGAATCTATCGTAAAAATCATGAAAATCAAAGTGGGTTTATTTATCGCACTTCTTTCGGGAAGTACGTTCGCTAATGAAACTGTGAATTTGCAATTGCGCTGGCATCATCAATTTCAATTCGCGGGGTATTACGCTGCGCTTGAAAAAGGTTATTACGCTAAAGCGGGTTTAGATGTGGTGATTCACCAAGGTTCACCCGAAAAAACGCCCATTCAAGAAGTTTTACAAGGCAATGCACAATATGGTGAAGCAAACAGCGAATTACTCTATGAGCGTTTGCATGGTGCGCCATTAGTTGCATTAGCGGCAATTTATCAACATTCACCATCTGTTTTATTGGCACGTAAAGACCTTTTATCGCCAAGTGATTTAATCGGCAAAAAAGTGATGATGCTAAACAAATCAACAGATACCGATTTGCTGGCAATGTTAGGGAATGAAGGTGTTGATCTCAACACAGTGGGTATTTTGCCAAGCAGCTTTGAACTTCAAGATTTAATTGATGGTCGCGTTGATGCTTACAATGCGTATTTAACGAATGAAGCCTATTTATTGAAATGGCAGAATTTCCCTTTTACCGTTATCAATCCGCGCAATTATGGGGTGGATTTTTACAGTGATATTTTGTTCACAACAGAAAATGAAATTCGCCAACACCCTGAGCGAGTTAAAGCCTTTCGCCAAGCCAGCATTGAAGGTTGGAATTATGCTTTAGAACATTCCGATGAAATTATTGAGTTAATCATTAACAAATACTACGTTGAAAAATCACGTCGTCATTTGCAATATGAAGCTGAAGCAATTCGTCCGCTGATTGTTCCAGATTTAATCGAAATTGGTCACATGAATCCAGCGCGTTGGCATTCGATGGCAGAAACATTTGTGAAAGCTGGAATGGCAGAACAGTTGAAAGTTTCAGAGCGGTTGGAAAATTTTGTTTATGATCCAGATGTGAAATTTGATAAAGAGAAATTACATAATTATTTCAGTCTCGCTTTCATTGCGAGCTGTCTAATTATTTTTATTATTTTGGTTTTGTTAGTTGCGTATAAATCTATTCGTCGTGAAAACAAAGAACGACATAAAATTGCGAATGCACTGTTGCGACAAAGTAATGATTTAGCGTTGCACAACCAAATTTTGAAAAAAGTCGGCAGCAATACGATTGATTTGCACACTTTACACGCGCTGTTAACGGAATTGATTCATGGTATTGAGATGCAATATCCGAATATGATTTGTTCGGTGTTATTGTTGAATCGTGAAAAGGGGACATTGCATCACGGCGCAGCACCAAGTTTGCCCGAATTTTATAACAATGCCATTGATGGTTTAGTGATTGGTGACGGTGTAGCATCATGTGGAACGACGGCATTTTGTGGTCAACCCGTTATTATTGAAGATATTTTCGCTCATCCTTATTGGGAAAATTATCGTGAATTGGCAAAACGCGCCAATGTGCAATCTTGCTGGTCACAACCGATTAAAAATAGCCAAGATGAAGTATTAGGAACTTTTGCGGTTTATCATCGTTATCCGACCATTCCTAAAGCTAGTGAATTAGTGGCGATTGAACAATATGCGAATTTAGTCATGTTGATGATTGAGCGTTATCGCGACGATACAAAAATTCAAAAGCTCGCGTTTTATGATCCATTAACTGGATTACCAAATCGACGATTGATGTCCGAACGTTTACGTTACGGCATTGAATCTGCGCGACGTGAAGGAAAATTGTTAGCGTTGTTAATGATGGATTTAGATAAATTCAAAGCAGTAAATGACAATTTTGGACATTTGGCAGGTGATGAATTATTGATTCAAGTTTCACAACGGATTCAACATCGTTTGCGTGATGTGGATACCGTGGCGCGTCTAGGCGGTGATGAATTTATTATTTTGCTGAAAGATATTGCTCATGTTGACGATGCAGCACGAGTAGCCGAATTGATTGTGCATGATTTGAATTTACCATTCCAATTGACACAAAGTGATAATGTTCAAATTGGTGCAAGTATTGGTATTAGCCTTTATCCAGAACATGGAAACGATCCAGAATTACTAATTGATCACGCGGATACCGCGCTTTATCACGCAAAAGATGCTGGACGTGGACGGTTTGCCTATTTCTCAGAAGAATTAACCATTGTGGTGCGCGAGCGCATAGAATTAGAAACACGTTTGCGTCGTGCGATTATAAATCAAGAATTACGATTGTATTATCAACCGCAAGTTCAAATTTCGACGGGCAAAATTATTGGTACCGAAGCGTTAATTCGTTGGATTGATCCTGAAAAGGGTTTAATTCCGCCAAATTTATTTATTCCGTTAGCAGAAGAAACGGGGTTAATCGAAGAAATTGGTGAATGGGTGGTTTATGAAGCGTGCCAGCAAGGTAAAATCTGGATGGATTTAGGGATTACCGAATTGACGATTGCTGTGAATGTATCGCCTGTTCAATTTCGGCGTTGTGATTTGAATGAATTGGTGATGAATGCGTTGCGTGATACAGGTTTTCCCGCCTCACGATTGGAACTCGAATTAACTGAAAGTGGTTTGATGGAAAATCAAGAAAAAGTAATCAGTGTTTTAAACTCGTTGCGTGAACAAGGAATCCGATTGGCGATTGATGATTTCGGCACGGGTTATTCATCATTAGCGTATTTAAAGCGTTTCCCGTTAGATGTTTTGAAAATTGACAAAAGTTTTATTGACGATATTCCGCAACTCAAAGACGATATGGAAATTACCGCGACGATTATTGCAATGGGGAAAATTTTGGGTTTCAAAGTTTTAGCCGAAGGTGTCGAAACGCCTGAACAGCTCGCTTTCTTGGAAGAAAAAGGCTGTGATATTTATCAAGGATATATTAAAAGTAAACCATTGCCCGCCGATGATTTTTTGAAATTGTTGCTGGCGGATTGATTATAAAAATTTAAATTTTGGATATAAAAATATGACTATCGATTATAAAAAAACGTTGAATTTACCCAGCACGGGCTTTGCGATGAAAGGTAATTTAGCGCAACGTGAACCTGAACAACTCAAAAAGTGGCAAGCCGCCGATTTGTACGCACAAATTCGTGATGTTTCAAAAGACCGTCCGAAGTTCATTTTGCACGATGGCCCGCCGTATGCAAATGGTGAAATTCATATCGGTCATGCGGTCAATAAAGTGTTGAAAGATTTTATTTTGAAATCGAAAACACTCAGCGGTTTTGACGCGCCTTATGTGCCAGGTTGGGATTGCCACGGTTTGCCGATTGAATTGCAAGTTGAAAAGAAAGTCGGCAAAGCAGGTGTGAAAGTCTCCCCGCAAGTATTTAGAAATGCGTGTCGCGAATACGCAGCTAAACAAGTTGAAATCCAAAAAGAAGCCTTTGTGCGATTGGGTATTTTTGGCGATTGGGCAAATCCGTATTTAACAATGGATTTTGCTTTTGAAGCGGATATTGTGCGTTCGTTAGGAAAAATTGCCGCGAATGGTCACATTGTCAAAGGCGCGAAACCCGTGCATTGGTGTACCGATTGCGGTTCAGCGTTAGCCGAAGCCGAAGTTGAACACGAAGATAAACATTCACCAGCCATTGATGTGCGTTTTGCGGCGGTAGATTCGGCAGAATTTTTGTTAAATTTCAGTTCGTCACAAGGTCACGGCAAAGTTTCGGTAGTTATTTGGACAACCACGCCTTGGACTTTGCCAGCAAATCAAGGCGTGGCGTTGAATCCCGAACTCACTTATGTTTTGGTTCAGCATCACGACGAGCGTTTGGTTTTGGCGCAAGATTTAGTGGAATCCGCAATGCACCGTTACGGCAACTTGGATTACACGATTTTGGCGGAATGCGAAGGTGTTGCGTTAGAAAATCAGCTTTTGCAACATCCATTTTATGCACGTCACGTTCCGATTATTTTAGGCGACCACGTCACGACCGATGCGGGAACGGGTGCTGTTCATACTGCGCCCGCTCACGGTCAGGAAGATTACGTTGTCGGTCGCGTTTATGATTTGCCTGTCGATTGTCCCGTCGGTGGCGATGGCGTATTTTTGCCAAATGTTGAAATTTTTGCAGGCGAACACGTTTTCAAAGCCAATGCCCACGTTTTAGAAGTGTTGCATGAAAAAGGCGCGTTAGTGCATCAACAAACGATTCTGCACAGTTATCCGCATTGCTGGCGACACCACACCCCGATTATTTTTAGAGCTACGCCGCAATGGTTTATTTCGATGAATCAAAAACAGTTGCGTGAACAAGCGTTGAACGAAGTGAAAAAAGTCGCGTGGTTGCCCGAATGGGGGCAAGCGCGAATTGAAAGCATGATGGAAAACCGCCCAGATTGGTGTATTTCGCGCCAACGGACGTGGGGCGTGCCGATTGCGTTTTTTGTCCACAAAGAAACGGGCGAATTGCATCCGAAAACCGCAGAACTCATTGAACAAGTCGCACAACGGATTGAGAAATCGGGCATCGATGCGTGGTTTGAATTAGAAGCGAGCGAATTACTCGGTGATGATGCAGCGAATTACGACAAAATGACCGACACGCTCGATGTTTGGTTTGATTCAGGCGTAACGCACGCTGCGGTTTTAGAACGTCGCGAACAACTCCAATTCCCTGCCGATTTATATTTAGAAGGTTCAGACCAACATCGTGGTTGGTTTCAGTCGTCGCTTTTAGCATCAACTGCCATGAATGGTGTTGCGCCGTATAAAACCGTTTTAACGCACGGTTTTACGGTCGATGCGAAAGGCGAAAAAATGTCGAAATCAAAAGGTAACGTCATTCCGCCACAATCGGTTATGAAAACGTTGGGCGCGGATGTGTTGCGTTTGTGGATTGCATCGACCGATTATCGTGGTGAAATGCGCGTTTCAGACGAAATTTTAGAGCGTACATCGGACGGTTATCGCCGTTTGCGAAATACCGCGCGTTTCTTGTTGTCGAATTTAAATGATTTCAATCCAGCGGAAGATTTAGTTGAAACGGCTAACTTATTGCCACTTGATCGTTGGGTTTTAGACCGTGCGTTCACGTTGCAAGAAGAAGTCAAAGCCGCTTATGAAACGTATCAATTCCAAACGATTTTCCAAAAAGTGCATCATTTTTGCGTGATTGACTTAGGTAGTTTTTATTTGGATATTATCAAAGACCGTCAATACACCGCGAAAACGGATGGTTTAGCGCGTCGTTCAACACAAACGGCAATGTTCCATGTGTTAGAAGCCTTGACCCGTTGGATTGCACCGATTTTGAGTTATACGGCGGAAGAAATTTGGGGAAATTTACCGACCGTTGAAAATCGCGCGACATCTGTATTTTTAACAACTTGGTATGAAGATTTAACGGCGTTAGATTCAAATGCCGAATTCAATCATGATTTCTGGCAAACCGTGATGACGGTTCGTGCTGAAGTCAGTCAAGCTTTTGAACATTCTCGCACCACGAAAGAAATCGGTTCGTCATTGGCGGCAAATGTGGAAGTTGAATGCAACACGAAAACGTTTGAAGCACTTGATAAATTAGGCGACGAATTACGTTTTGTATTCATCACGTCTGACGCGAAAATTTTAAAAGCGGATGCACTCAAAATCACCGTTACGCCTTCAACCGCGCCAAAATGTGTCCGTTGTTGGCATCAACGCGAAGATGTTGGCTCGCATTCTGAACATCCTGAAGTATGCGGACGTTGTGTTGAAAATATCGCGGGCGAAGGTGAAACACGTCTTTATGCCTAAGTTTCCAATGCTTAAATGGTTGTGGTTGGCGGTATTTTCATTGGTTTTAGACCAAGCCAGCAAAATCGCCATTGATAAAACGTTTGCGCTTTATGAATCGATTGCGATTGTGCCGTTTTTTAATCTGACTTATGTTCACAACACAGGCGCAGCATTTAGTTTTTTAAGTGAAGCGGGTGGATGGCAAAGGTGGTTTTTTGCGGCGTTAGCAATTGTGATGAGCGTAATTATGACGATTTGGCTAACCAAATTAAAAGAAACCGAAACGCTACTTACTGTGGCGTTATCGCTAATTTTAGGTGGCGCGATTGGCAATTTAATTGACCGCTTGGCTTATGGTTATGTGATTGATTTTCTCGATGTCTATTACGGCACATATCATTGGCCCGCGTTTAATATAGCCGATTCGGCGATTACGATTGGCGTGGCGTTGATGTTGATGGATTCATTTAAAACAAAAGAAGAAAACGCATGAAATCACGCGAACGCCGACGCGGTTTAACCGTCGTGAACATGGGCGAAGGCAAAGGTAAATCCACTGGCGCATTCGGCATGGTTTTTCGTGCAGCGGGTTGGGATATGAAAGTTTGCGTGATTCAATTCATCAAAGGGCAATGGCAAACAGGTGAACAAAAAGCCGCCGCCCGTTTTGACAATATCGAATGGCACGCACTGGGCGATGGTTTTACTTGGGACACCAAAAATCCTGAGCAAGACATTAAAACCAGTCGTGAAATTTGGAAATTTGCCAAAGAGCAGATTTTGTCTCAAAAGTTTGATGTGGTATTACTCGATGAAATCAACTACTGTTGCAGCTACGGTTGGATTTCAGGGCAAGAAATCGCTGATTTTATTACGAACGAAAAACCGTCGTGGCTACATTTGATTCTAACAGGGCGAAATGCGTCGCCCGAAGTGATTGCGGTTGCTGATACCGTGACCGAAATGACAAAAATAAAACACGTTTTTGAACAAGGCGTAAAAGCAGAGCAGGGCATCGATTTTTAAACAATGAGGAATTATTTATGAGTGAAGAAGTACAAGAACCAATGATTAACAGCACGATGAAAATCGTACTTGCCGTCGTAGGCGTTTTTGCAGCGGGGTTTTTAATGGTTGGTGAAAGCAAACAAAAAACAGTTGCTGAAATGGAAGCCGAATCTATGATTCGGAACTATGCAAATATCCAAGGTATGGCAAATAAAAAATGTCCTGAAGCTGTTGAATCAGCAACGGGCGAACAAGTCTTTTTCCCAACTAAAATCGACACAGATAAAGAAACTTACATTACGTTAAGCTGGGACGGTGAAAATACAGGCAATGGTGGTTTTAAAAATGCCAGTTGCACGTTAAAAGCCTCGTTAGGTGGAATTTCTGACTTAGTGGTTGATAATAAAGTCATCATTAAAAAATAGTGCTTTTTAGGAGTACAAATTGAAATTTGTACTCCTAAATTTTGCGATTTAATTCCAATGAATTGCTAGCCAAATCGTTTGTTGCGCTGCTGTCGTCCATACCACACGATGCACAGTACCAGCAGGAATCAACAAAAAATCCCCTGCTTTTAAATTCAATTGTTCTGTATTTTCATATTCAATAACCGCTTCACCTTGCAACACAATCACCCATTCATTTTGCAACTGGTCATACCATTCGCCAGCGGGTGTGCGATGTCCTTCTGACACAATTCGATCAATTCGCACGTTTTTATTTTCTACTAAAACCGTGAAAAGTTCTTCGGGTAAATTAGTGGGAATGTCGTTAAAAATGTTAGCTGTCATGAATTTTTCTCCGATAAACGTGTTTGCCATTTTGATGCAATTTTTTTAAGTTCTGACATATCAAATGTAGTTAATTCACGTGATTTTAATAATTGCTGACCCGCCACCCAAACATCTGTGACTTGATGGCGACTCGCGGCATAAACAATTTGAGAAATTGGACAATACAACGGTTGCGTTTCCAATTCGCCCAAATCAATCGCAATTACGTCTGCCGCTTTGCCAATTTCAAGTGAACCGATTTTGTGTTCTAAACCTAAAGCTTTCGCGCCGTTAATCGTTGCCATGCGTAACGCAGTCATCGCTGGAATGGCGCGAGCATCTTGAGCGACAGCTTTACCAATCAATGCGGCTGTTCGCATTTCGCCGAGCATATCCAAATCATTATTGCTTGCCGCGCCATCTGTACCGAGTGCAACATTTACACCCGCAGCCAAACATTTTGCGACAGGACAAAACCCGCTCGCCAATTTCAAATTTGATTCAGGACAATGCACAATGCTTGCGCCTGTTTCGGCAAGCAATTGAATTTCCTCATCGTTTAATTGTGTCGCATGAACTGCAATCAGTGATTCATTCACTAAACCTAATTCATGCAAGCGTTGCATGGGGCGTTGACCTTTTTCAGCAAAAGCCGATTCTACTTCATGTGCGGTTTCATGCAAATGAATGTGAACAGGTAAATTAAAGCCTTGCGCCAATTCGTTAATGTGTTTCAAGGATTCGTCTGAAATAGTGTAAGGCGCGTGCGGTGCAAAAGGTGTACTAATCAATTCGGCAGCCAGTAACTCGTGATACAACGTCACCCCTTTTTCAATATATTCACCGCTGTGTTGCGCCCAAATCGTTGGAAAATCAATCACAATTAAGCCTAAACTAGCACGAATTCCACGTTGAATGGCTTGTTTTGCGGCAACATCGGGGAAAAAATACATATCGTTAAAACAGGTCGTTCCGCCACGCAACATTTCGGCAATCGCTAAATCTGTTCCATCGCGGACAAATTCTTCACTCATCCATTTATTTTCTAAAACCCAAATGTGATTTTGTAACCAATCCATTAACGGTAAATCATCTGCAATACCACGCATCAACGTCATCGCTGCGTGCGTATGAGCATTAACGAAACCTGCCGTGAGCGCGTGTGTTTTTAAATCAAGCGTATTATCGCTTTGATAACGTTGGTTGGCTTGTTCGGTTGGCAATAAATCTAAAATTTTACCTGCGTAAATTGCCAAACTGTAATTTTCATAAGTAGTGTGTTCGGGTTCAATTGGAATAATCCAACGGGCGTGAATTAAGGTGTCAACGTTTTGCATAGATATTATTTTAGGTTAAAGTGCGAAGTTCATTTCAAAATCAAAATAATAACATGACGCACTCTCTTTTTTGGCACGATTACGAAACCACTGGCACGCATCCACAAAAAGATCGCCCGTTACAATTTGCAGGTGTGCGAACGGATTTGGATTTCAACGTGATTGATGAACCCATTTCGATTTTTTGTAAATTGAGTTTGGATATTTTGCCACATCCTGAAGCCTGTTTAATTACCAAAATTACGCCGCAATCTGCCAATGAAAAAGGCGTAAATGAAGCCGAATTTATCCGTGTAATCCATGAACAACTCGCGCAGCCTCACACTTGCAGTTTGGGTTATAACTCGATTCGCTTTGACGATGAAATGACGCGCCACAGTTTGTATCGAAATTTTTATGATGCGTATGAACGTGAATGGCAACATGGCAATTCGCGTTGGGATTTACTCGATGTTTTTCGAGCTGCTCAAGCGTTGCGTCCCGACGGTTTTAACTGGATTTATGACGATCAAAAAAAGCCGATTTTTAAATTAGATCAGCTCACGGTTGCTAATCAGATTCAGCACGGAAACGCGCATGACGCGCTTGCTGATGTTTATGCGACGCTTTCATTGGCGCATTTATTACGTCAAGCTCAACCGCGTTTGTTCCAATTTTTGTTTGAACATCGAACTAAAGCACAAGCCTTGAAATTATTAGCTGTTGGCGAAGGCAAACCGTTGATTCATATTTCGGGTATGTATTCAGCGGCGACTAAAAATTGTTTGGCGATTGTGTTGCCGTTATGTGTGCATCCAACAAATGCCAATGAAATTATCGTTTATGACTTGAGTGTTGACCCTACGCCATTATTGACGTTATCTGCCGAAGAAATACAGCAGCGATTATTTGTGGCAACGGAAGATTTACCTGAAAATGTGGCGCGAATTCCATTGAAAACCGTGCATATCAATAAATGTCCTGTGCTTGCTCCGATGTCAGTTTTGCGTCCACAAGACACTCAACGCTTGGGCATTGATGTTGAATTGTGTTTAAAAAATAGCGAACAACTAGCAGCAGCGTTGAAACAAATTCCGTCCATTTTTGTGAATAAAATCGCCAGCGTTTTCGATAAGCCTTATACCGATTCTGAATCGCTCGTGAATGTTGATTTGGCACTTTACAGCGGTGGCTTTTTTTCGGCGGATGATAAAAAAGCAATGACACAAATTCGTAATGCTGCACCCGAAAATTTGGCAACGCTTTCGTTTAAATATGACGATGTCCGTTTGCCCGAAATGCTGTTTCGTTATCGAGCGCGGAATTTTCCAAATACATTGACAGGCGACGAATGGCAAAAGTGGCGCGAATTTTGTGTGACTCAATTACAAAACCAAGAGGCAGGCGCAAATATCTTGCTAGATGATTATTTGCAGCGTATTCAAAGATTACAAGAGCAGGGCGCAGATGCTTCGATTACAAAAGCATTGCTCGATTACGCAAACGAAAAAATGCACATTTTAGAAATTTAAACTTATGAGGATTTATGTCGGTTAAACGGATTGAACACATTGACGTATGGCGATTTATTGCTGTTATGCTCGTCATTCAAGAACACTTTTTAATCTTCAGTGGAGCAGATAAATACTGGTCAAAAATCGAAACATATTCATTGCAAATTGACCGCTTCGGCGAATTAGGCGTGCTAATTTTTTTCAGTATTAGTGGTTTTGTAATTTGCACTGCATTGAATGCGGAAAAACATTCTTCGGGGCGAATTTGTTTAAGTGCATTTTATACACGGCGATTTTTTCGGATTATTCCGCCGTTGTGGTTTTATTTGGTATGTATATTTTTGCTCAATAAAATTAACACGCTGCAACTTTTAACTTCGGTAAGTTTTTTGTGTAATTTGTCTTTTTTTCAGGCAAATTGTCCATGGATTACAGGACACACTTGGTCTTTGGCGTATGAAGAACAGTTTTATTTGTTGTACCCATTATTATTTTTATGGGCATGGCGCGGCGGGAAAAGTTCACGAATGTTAGTTGCAATTATTGGATTAATAATAAGCGCATCGACGTTAATTTATTTTAAACAGATATTTTGGGCGGATTATTGTATTTATTTT
>CAINDC010000093.1 GCA_903847275.1 uncultured Pseudomonadota bacterium | reverse complement strand
CGAGTCAATGTTGAGGCTTCGAGTTGTTAGAGCCAATGATGATTGGCAAGAATACTGGAGTAGTTCAGTCGCGGCGTAACTGTTATGGAATTCCCCCACACTTTTAATCGCACCCGTATTTTACAGAATTCCCCTCACTTTTAATCACACCCGAGTCATGAACATCCACAGAATTGAAACACCTCCCGATTTTGAAAAGTTGTTGAAAATCAAGTAACTTTAAAATCATCAATTACCAATTTTGCATAAAATTAGCTTACCTGCATTGGTTTGTAGGGACTATCCAAAAAAATGCTTCAAAAGGATCAAAATAATAACAAAACCAGCTATTTCATAAAATTTCAGCTCCAAATTTTAGCATGGAAATTTTGACGAAATGTTCTGCTCTATTTTTAGAGATTCCCTCTATTGAAGTTTTTTACAACCGTAAACGTCGTCATTCCGCTAGCGGTATGATGTCGCCCGCCAACTTTGAAACTTTTCGAAAAGTGGCTTAACTTTTGTGTCCCGATTACTGTTGACGGATCATGGAACACCTCCTCCTTTATGCACCAACGCTATTTTCAAATTACAAATACTGATTTTTCAAACTCACATAATGCTCTGCTGAATATCGTAAAAATTCTTTTTCACTTTCTGTTAATGCACGACTTTGTTTTACAGGTGAACCAACATATAAATAACCACTTTCGAGTTTTTTATTTGGCGGCACCAAAGAACCTGCACCCAACATCACATAATCCTCCAACACAGCATCGTCCATCACAATTGTGCCAATTCCAATCAAACAATTATCGCCAATCGTACAACCATGAAGTACAGCACGATGACCAATGGTCACATTTTTACCAATGTTTAACGGATGCCCGCGTTCTGAAAATTTACCTTGATGCGAAACGTGTAAAATCGCGCCATCTTGAACATTGGTATTTTCGCCGATGCTTATTTTTTCAACATCACCACGAATGACAGCGGTCGGAAAAACGGAAACATCATCACCTAATTTGACTGCACCAATCACAATCGCGCTGTCATCAATATAAACATTTGCACCAAGTTGTGGGGTTTCATTTTTAAAATTTCTAATGCTCATTTTTGTTTCTCTTTGAATGAATCTGACTATTGAATTGAAGATTGTTAAAATGTTCGTAAATTTTAACTTCACAACATGAAAATTATGAACAAAGGGACGCTTTATATTATTTCTGCCCCATCTGGCGCAGGCAAAACCACGTTAGTTAAAAAGTTAATCGCAAAAACTAGCGATTTAATTGTATCGGTATCTCACACCACACGCCAAAGCAGAGAAGGTGAAATTCACGGCAAAGATTATTTTTTTGTTGATGTCGAAACCTTTCAAACCATGCAGCATGAAAATGCTTTTTTAGAATGCGCTCAAGTATTCGATAATTTTTACGGAACAGCTCAACAAACCGTAGAAGATAATCTGGCTCAAGGAAAAGATGTGCTTTTAGAAATTGATTGGCAAGGCGCACAACAAGTACGTCATTTATTGCCTGAGTGTGTTTCTATTTTCATTTTGCCGCCGTCGATTGAAACTTTGCGTCAACGTTTGGAAGCACGCGGAAAAGATGATGTAGAAATTATCAATCGTCGTATGAAAGATGCGGTAACAGAAATGAGCCATTATCCAGAATTTGATTATTTAATCGTCAACGATGATTTTACCGAAGCCTTAAAAGCACTCAAAAGCATTATTTTGACAAATCGTCTTAAACAATCGCGCCAATCGCAAAATTTAAAGACGTTGCTCTCTAATTTGCTAGCATAATTTTTTATGAAACGAATCGCTAAAATAGCCATCACGATTTTAATTCCCATTGGATTAGTTGGCGGTTATTTAGCGACTGGTTTTTATATTTTACCCACATGGTTACAACATAATCTGCCAACGTTAATTAAAAAAGAAACGAATTTAGAGGCAAATGTACACGAAATAACATTTAATCCTTTGACGTTTCAATTACATTTAAAGCAGTTTCAATTACAAAAAATGCTTCATTTTGAAGACTTAGATATTCAAATCAATTCACGCGAATCATTTAATAATAAAACTCTCGTGGTCGAAAATATCACGTTTAATAAGCCGATTTTTGAACTCGAAAAACAAAAAAATGGCGCGTTAAATATCGACGCACTTTTGCCTAAAACCGACACCGCAAAAACTGAAAAAAACGATTACATTTTTCCAATCACGATTAAAAACTTTATCGTGTCACAAGGCGGATTTTCCTTTAAAGATGGCAACATTCATGAAGAAATCACACCAATAAATCTTACGCTAACGAATTTCAGCACGACAAATTCCATTCCTGCTAAATTGGATTTAACGGCGAATTGGCAAAACGGCGGCGAGTTAAATTTGAGTGGTGATTTTCAATTTTCTAATCTGACTTCAACGGGAAAAATCACGTTTCAAAAATTAAATTTAGCGCATTTACTTTCATTAATTCCAAAAAACAACATAAAACTCATGGGCGAAGGTAATTTCTCTGCAAATTACCACGTCGAATTTAATAAAAAAATGCCATTGATTCAAATTGAAAATGGCGTGATTGAATTAACAAATTTAAGTTATCAAAACAAAATCACGCTTCAAAAAATTACGCTCGACAATTTTAATTTCGACAGTTCAAAACAAATCGCTCAATTAAAAATACTCACATTAAATACCTTTCGTTTTACAGAAGGACAGGCTCAATTTGATTTACCAAATCTGACGTTTAATGATTTAAGCGTAAATTTACAAAATCAAAATTTTCAAACAGCGAGTATTTCACTAAAAGATGCCGAGCTTTTAGATACGACGCAAAATACGTTGTTGTTTAAATTACCCGCGATAGATTTGAAAAAAGTCGCGTTCAATTTAAAAAATAAAACATTGGCAATTGGCGCAATTCAAGCAAAAAATGCTGATTTCAAGGCGTGGCTAAATCCGAATGGTGAATTAAATTATCAAACACTTTTACCCGAAGACGAAGCGCAAATTGCCGCCGAAAAAGAGGCAGGAAATTCAACTAGCGAAGCGTTTTGGGGCATCAAAATTGATAACGTCGAACTCACAGATTTCAGTGCAACATTTGAAGATAAAATGTTGCCGAAACCACTGACAATCAGCATCAAACCGTTGTCGCTAAAACTCACCGAATTAAATAATTCTGCTGGTTCAAAACTACCTTTTGAACTCAACACAGGCATTAACAACAGCGGTTCATTACATTTAAAAGGCAGCGCAGGTTTATCGCCATTGACTGCTGAAACGCAAATCGACATAAATGCGTTGGGGTTAGAAAAATTTCAATCGTATGTTGATAAATTTGTCCATTTGGATTTGATAAAAGGCGTGTTTAGTTTAGATGGCAAACTCGATATGGCGCGTGGTGAACAAGGCGAATTAGATCTTAGATTCAAAGGAAATTCGGGTATTGCGCGTCTTATCACCCGCGACCAAACGCAAAATAAAGATTTGGTGAAATGGGATAATTTAACGTTGAAAAATATCAATGCAGATGTTTTAGCTCAACGCTACAGTGCAGATTCGTTGTTGCTTGATAAACCTTATGCGCGAGTAGTGATTGCTAAAAATAAAATGCTCAATTTTGCAGACATCTTAATTAACAACGATTCAAATAAAAGCACAAAACAATCTCCGAAAAAACCACCCATTTCGCCTGATTTTTATTTCAAGCTCGATAAAATTCAAATTTCAAATGGCGCGTCATCGTTTGCTGATTTGTCGATGATTTTACCTTTTTCTGCTGAAATTCGTGGTTTGGAGGGTGGAGCGTCAGGTATTTCGTCAGAACATCAATCAACTATCCGTGTAAATCTTAAAGGTAACGCTTATGACCTTTCACCTGTTGATATTAAAGGAAAAATTCAGCCGTTCATCGGCGATTACAAAGCCGCGTTGAGTTTCAAAGGAATGCCGTTGCCGTTGATGTCTGCGTACATGGCAGAATTCGCAGGTTATAAACTTGAAAAAGGCAAAATGTCGCTCGGTATGAATTACGAAGTTGAAAAAGGTGAATTAACCGCAACCAATAATTTGTTAATTGAACAATTTGAACTGGGTGAAAAAGTTGAAAATCCACACGCGATAAACGCACCGTTTGATTTAGCGATTGCGTTGCTCAAAGATATGAACGGCATTATTAAACTAGATGTACCGATTACTGGCTCATTAAATGACCCGCATTTTGATTTTGGCGGCGTTGTGGGTGATGCTGTTTTGAATATCATGACGAAAGTCATTACCTCGCCATTCCAAGCGATTGCGAGTTTATTAGGTACAGACGAAGATTTAAGCGCGGTGCAATTTTCAGCAGGCGAATCGATATTGTCAGAGTCACAAAAACCAAAATTAGACGGTTTAGCGAAAGTATTGCGTGAACGTGAAATTTTAAAATTAGAAATTCGAGGTACGGCGTTTGAATCACAAGATTGGATATTTTTACGAGAAGAAGCCTTAATTGACCGATTGAAAACGTTAAAATCCGAAGAACTCAATCGTAAAAATGAACAAAAAATTCGTCCTGAATATGTCGAATTAGATGACGCAGATTCTCAGCGATTGTTAGCACAAGAATTTAAAGCGAAATTTCCGAAACTAGTGAAAAAATCATTTTTTGG
>CAINDC010000092.1 GCA_903847275.1 uncultured Pseudomonadota bacterium | reverse complement strand
GTTGGACGAATTGGCGCACGAATTCCCTTTCATGGCAGTTCACATAACGTGGTTGCGGCTGAAACTGTCGAATTATGGTTGCCACAATTACTCAACGAAGATTGGAAAAAAACACCACAAATCGGTTTTGCTGCCACGTTAATTGCCCGAATGAGCGGCGATCGAGCGCGTGATATTAGTAATGAAATGCGAACTCAAGTTTTAGAAAAATTAAAACTCAGCAAATCTCCTGCGTCGTGGTTAGAAATGGTCGAAAGCGTGAAAGAACTCAGCGAAAAAGAAGAAAAACAAATTTTCGGAGAGGCATTGCCGTCGGGTTTGAAATTGGTTTCAATGGAGGGGAAATGATTCATTATTGGCGAGCGATGATGGGAATTGTGGGGCGGGAATTGAGCCGTTTTGTAACACAACGTGAACGGTTTATTTCGGCATTAGTACGTCCATTGGTTTGGTTATTTGTTTTTGCAGCAGGATTTCGTGCCGCTTTAGGATTAGCAATAACGCCACCGTATGAAACGTATATTTTGTATGAAGTCTATATCACACCTGGTTTGATTGGCATGATTCAATTATTCAACGGAATGCAAAGTTCGTTGTCGATGGTTTATGACCGTGAAATGGGCAGTATGCGAATTTTGTTAGTCAGTCCGTTGCCGCGTTGGTTTTTGTTGTTGAGTAAATTACTAGCAGGAACAGGTGTTTCGATTTTGCAGGCGTATATTTTTCTGGCGATTGCGTGGGGTTACGATATTCGTGCGCCGCTGGAAGGCTATTTATGGGTTATTTTCCCACTAATTTTGTCAGGACTGATGCTTGGTGCATTGGGACTATTGCTGTCGTCGTTTATCAAGCAACTCGAAAATTTTGCAGGCGTAATGAATTTCGTCATTTTTCCGTTATTTTTTATGTCCACGGCGTTATATCCGCTGTGGAAAATGAAAGAATCGAGTGAATTTTTATATCTTTTAGCTGAATATAATCCATTTTCACAAGCGGTTGAATTGATACGTTTCGCGTTATACGGGCAATTTAATTCGTTTGCATTGGCTTATACAGCGGGGGCATTTGTGATATTTATGGCGGCAGCGATTATTGGTTACAATCCATCGAAAGGAATGATGACGCGCAAGGGTTAATGCAGGTAAAATGCGATACGCTCAAAAATGGGCGGCTTGAAAAATAATAACAATCAAAAATAAAAAGTGAGGATACGATGAGTGAAGAAAATTTAAATGAAACAGTTGAAACGCCAGCAACTGAAACACCAGCTCCCGAAGCAGTGAAAGTCGAAACTGTTGCAGTAGAAGCTAAGGCAAATTTGATGAAAGATGCAATCGCTTCTGTGATGGATATGAAAGAAAATAATCCAAAAATGTTTTATGGGATTGTCGCGGGTGTTACAGGTTTGATTTTGATGCTTGTAATGTTAGGCGGCGACGAAAAAGTATTATCGAGTGCTGCACCTAAAAATTTAGCAGCGGGGCAAAAATATACGCTTCAAAGTCCGAATGCTGCCGCAGAAGATGGCGAACAATCGATTATTCGATTGGTTGCAACACCAGGTGCGATTGCAGCATTTGATGACGATGAAAATAAAACAGAAGAATGCACTAAATTCCCAGAAGGTACTCATGTTACTGTGTTAGATAAGCAAGATGCTTTCGGTAAAAAGGATGTTTTTGCAAAAGTTCAAATTGATGAAGAAGCCTGTAATGGTAAAACTGGTTGGGTTTTGGCAGTTAATCTATAAAAATTTAATGAAAAAGGTTGACGAATTAACGATTTTTTTTTAATATAACTAAATCGTTTCAAGCATTGAAACGCGGGAATAGCTCAGTGGTAGAGCACAACCTTGCCAAGGTTGGGGTCGCGAGTTCGAATCTCGTTTCCCGCTCCAAATTTTAATTAAGCCGCGAATTTCGCGGCTTTTTTATTTAACCTATATCTGGCTGCGTAGCAAATCGGTTATGCAGTGGCCTGCAAAGCCATCTAGAGCGGTTCGACTCCGCTCGCAGCCTCCACCTAAACACGCCGATGTAGCTCAGTTGGTAGAGCAACTGATTCGTAATCAGTAGGTCGCAGGTTCGACTCCCGTCATTGGCTCCAGTGAAATCAAGCCCTGACAGCCTTTCGGTCGTCGGGGCTTTTTTGTTGTCTAGGACAATGGTAGGACATAAAAAAATTTCATATCGTGAAATTAAGTCTAAATTCATCAATTATTAACCGCATTATCTGCGTTTAACTGTATCCATTCAAAAAGAATCAACTAACCCACATTGAGCGGGGTACTTGTATCATTTTGATATTTAAGAGTATTTTTCGTTTTTGAATCTTAAATTTTGCTTAACACTGCTTTCAACAAATTGATTTTTAAGGATAATTTTTTAGACCCGCTCAATGTGGGAACTAAATCGAAATAAAACAGTTTCTAATTTTTGTTTCTGAATTACCTCAATGAAAATGCAAATCATGCTGTCCACCTACATAACGACTATAAATATGCTGATAAATCAGTCCTTCTTGCATCAGTAAATCTTCGTTTGTGTATGGCACAATAGGTAAGTGTCTAATATCACTGCGAATAATCGTAATTGCTTTAGATGTTAGCTGAGTGCTGCTGCGCCACCGTTCAAACATCAACACTTCTTCTTTTAAACGCTTGAGCGTTTCTTTCGCCACCTTTTTTACTTCTGTAATTTCTTCAGGTGTTAAAGTGGGTTTTTTCAGCAAATCAAAAATTGCCAATGTTTCTTCGTCTAATCCTTCGGCAAAAGCTCTGCTTGCTTCGGGGCTTAATTTGGTATTGATGAACTCTTGCACGTCATTAAAGGCTTTCTCGACAGCGTGAACATCTTTACCGTTGTTGTACTGCTCGATAATGCGCTCGTATTCTTTGTAAAAATCTAATCGCAATGGATTGTCCTGCACCATGCGTTTAAGTTTGGCTTCAACGACTTTATGCAAATCAAACATCATTTTGTTTTTTGCATTCGACTTTGCAAAGGCTTGTTGCAATTTCTCAAAATCTAACTGGCTTATATCAATTTCAGCTCCCGTTTCATCACTTTTATCGACAGTTATCGCGCCATCAACTACTTTTTGTAATTCTTTAACTGCCGCAGAAATATCAGCACTGGCTGTTTTTTGATTTAACTGTTTATAGATTGCGTCTAATGCTCTGCATTGCGCCATGTAAGGCTTTAATTCTTCTTCGGGATACAACGCCTTATATTTGCGTGATACGTTGTTTGCTAACGCTTCAAATTCATAACTGGTTTTCTCATTTAGACAAACAGCATTTGTTGCTTCTGATAATGCCGATAATCTATCAAGTGGGGTTTCAGCGTTAGTAAGCGTATCTAAATCAAAGCCCACGCCGTGTAAAAATTGCCGCGCTCTTTCGATTGCAGCTTGAAGTTCACTCACTAATTCAGCGAGTTTTAACGTTTTGTCGGGCTTTGGCTTTTTTTCACCGTTGCTTTCACTATTGCCATAAACCAAATAGGCTTTTTTCAACTGCTCATACACGTTGCCATAATCGACGATTAAGCCATTTTTTTTTTCATCATCATAAACACGATTTGCACGGGCGATAGTTTGCATCAGCGTATGCCCACAAATCGGTTTATCTAAATACATTGTGGATACGCACGGCACATCAAACCCAGTAATCCACATTGAACACACAATCACCAATCGAAACGGATTTGCTTCGTCTTTAAATTCTTTTTCTAAAATTCGGCTCACCATCTTTTGACGGTGCGGTTCAATGTTTAACCCTAAATTTTTAAACTTTTGGATTTCGTTTTGTTCTGAACTCACCACAACGCAAATTTCCGTTTCTTTTATGCGGTCAAACTGCTTTTGTAGTGCTAATTGCTCTTGTTGG
>CAINDC010000091.1 GCA_903847275.1 uncultured Pseudomonadota bacterium | reverse complement strand
TGATTCAAAATTAACGGTTTTTTATCATTTAGTGACGTTTTTAGGTTAAAATGCCGCCCTTTCAAACCCCATTTTTCCACCATTTAGAGTAAGTAATCACATGACAGATTTATCGCTTTACAGAAATATCGGTATTTTCGCGCACGTTGACGCGGGCAAAACCACGACTACCGAACGTATTTTAAAATTAACAGGCAAAATTCATAAAATCGGCGAAGTACATGACGGCGCAGCGACGACCGATTTCATGGAACAAGAACAAGAACGCGGCATTACAATTCAATCAGCGGCGACAACCTGTTTCTGGAAAGATCACCGTTTCAACATTATCGACACACCAGGTCACGTTGATTTCACGATTGAAGTTTATCGTTCATTGAAAGTATTAGACGGCGGTGTCGGCGTATTCT
Organism: uncultured Pseudomonadota bacterium; assembly: GCA_903847275.1. GTDB lineage: Bacteria > Pseudomonadota > Gammaproteobacteria > Methylococcales > Methylomonadaceae > UBA10906. The sequence goes on along the minus strand of CAINDC010000091.1, from coordinate 2,386 downwards.
GTGGTTCAGGGGGCGTTGAACCGCAATCAGAAACCAACTGGCGTTATGCTAACGATTCAAAAGTTTCACGAGTAATTTATGTGAATAAATTAGACCGTATCGGTGCCGATTTTTATCGCGTTGTGAAACAAGTTGAAGACGTTTTGGCTGCAAAACCTGTTGTGATGACATTGCCAATCGGCGAAGAAGACAAATTCTGTGGTGTTGTTGATTTGTTGACAATGAAAGCGTGGATTTGGGACGAATCTGGCGATCCGTTGAAATATACGATTGAAGACGTACCAGCGGATATGCAAGCCAAAGCAGAAGAATATCGCGTTAAATTGATTGAAGATGTTATCGATCAAGACGATGTAATTTATGAAAAATACTTAGAAGACGAAATTGCACCAAGCATTGAAGACCTTAAACGCTGCCTCCGTAAAGGCACCATCAAAATGGACTTCTTCCCAACTTTCTGCGGTTCATCATTCAAAAACAAAGGCGTTCAATTAGTTTTAGACGGCGTTATTGATTATTTACCTTGTCCAACCGAAGTAAATCCACAGCCAGAAGTGGATTTAGACGGCAACCCAACTGGTAAATTTGCAATCGTAACAGCTGATGCACCTTTGCGTTCATTAGCGTTCAAAATTATGGACGACCGTTTTGGCGCGTTGACTTTCTTGCGTATTTACTCTGGTAAATTAGAAAAAGGCACAGCGGTTTTAAATACGTTCACTGGTAAAACCGAACGTATTGGTCGTATCGTTGAAATGCACGCCGACACTCGTATCGAATTAGAATCCGCGCAAGCAGGTGACATCGTTGCAGTTTTAGGTATGAAAAACGTGCAAACAGGTCACACATTGTGTGATCCAAAATTCCCTGCGACATTAGAACCAATGGTCTTCCCTGATCCTGTTATTTCGCTCGCTATTTCGCCAAAAGACAAAGCCGCTTCTGAAAAAATGGGCGTTGCATTAGGCAAAATGATTCAAGAAGATCCGTCTTTCCACGTTGAAACCGACGAAGACAGCGGCGAAACAATTTTGAAAGGCATGGGTGAATTACACTTAGATATTAAAGTGGACATTTTGCGTCGTACACACGGCGTTGACGTAATCGTTGGTAAACCACAAGTTGCATATCGTGAAACGATTACCCGAGAAGTGGAAGACGAATACACTCACAAAAAACAATCTGGTGGTTCAGGTCAATATGGCAAAATTAACTACATCATCACACCAGGTGAACCAGGTTCAGGTTTCGTCTTTGAATCAACGGTTACTGGCGGTAACGTTCCACGCGAATACTGGCCAGCGGTTGAAAAAGGCTTCAAATCAATGTTGGACAAAGGCGTTTTAGCTGGCTTCCCTTGCTTAGATTTCAAAGTGAATTTAACGGATGGTGGTTTCCACGCGGTTGATTCATCAGCAATTGCGTTTGAAATTGCAGCAAAAGCAGCGTTCCGTCAAACCATGCCAAAAGCGGGTCCTCAATTGATTGAACCGATTATGGCGGTTGATACATTTACACCGTCTGATCACGTTGGTGACGTAATCGGTGATTTAAACCGTCGTCGTGGCATGATTAAATCACAAGATGCTGGTCCAACGGGTGTTCGTATCAAATCAGAAGTCCCTTTAAGCGAAATGTTTGGTTACATCGGTGATTTGCGTACCATGACTTCAGGTCGTGGACAGTTCTCGATGGAATTCTCGCATTACTTGCCTTGCCCTAAAAACGTTTCTGAAGAAGTAATTAAAGAAGTCACAGAGCGTAACAAAGCAAAAGAGAAAAAATAGTTTTTTAATTGCTTAAAATAAAAGCCTCAAGGTTTTTAACCTTGAGGCTTTGTTACTGCTCAGCCTGCAAAAACGCCTCGAAAGGTATCAAATGGATTGATGCCGTTGAGTTTATTGGTTTCCCATATGGGACGAATGACACAAAAAGCCTCAGAGCCACCGACGGATCGAAAGCCACCAATCACTTTGATTTTAACCTTGATAGGTCGAACCATCCGTTCCGCTTGATTGTTATCAAATGGGACATACCAATCTGTGATAAATCGCCAGACTTCGGTTTTAAAATCCCGTAACCGCACCAACAAATTGGTAGCTTCATGCTGCTTTTGTCGTCCTTTTTTACCTGTTTCATGCAGTTGGACTGGAAAAGATTTTAATCCCAGCTTAACTTGGTCATCGTAACGACTCAACGGAGGTGTTTCAACTCTGTGGATATTTTAAAAATCAAATAGTTACAATATTCTTATGCGGCTTTCAGCGTATATTTTTTTGCTAAAATTGCACTAAAATTTATGCGTTAGAAATTAAAAATTTCATTAAAAATCATGCCGTTAAGTTTTTTACTGGTTGAATAAAATCAAAATAATGACATTGTCATT
>CAINDC010000090.1 GCA_903847275.1 uncultured Pseudomonadota bacterium | reverse complement strand
TGCTGAAGATGCAGTTTCAATGATTGTGAATGGTTTTTGTAAGCAAGTTTTCAAAGAATTACCAATGGAATTTGCCGTTGAAGCGCAAGCGTTGTTGGGATTGAGTTTAGAAGGCTCGGTCGGTTAATTTTTAAATTTTTAAGGAATTCAAAATGAAAACACTTACCAAAGAATTACAAGCGGCAATTTCTCCAGAAATGGCGTTGAATTTGTTGAAAGAAGGTAATCATCGTTTTATGAACAACTTGAAAGCAAATCGCAATTTGCTTGAACAAGCTAATGAAACGTCAGACGGACAACATCCGTTTGCGATTATTTTGAGTTGCATCGATTCGCGCACGTCGGCTGAATTGATTTTTGATCAAGGTTTAGGCGATATTTTTAGCGTGCGAATTGCAGGAAATATCATCAACGAAGATATTTTGGGCAGCATGGAATTTGCCTGCAAAGTCGCTGGTGCAAAAATTATCGCAGTTTTGGGTCACACAAAATGTGGGGCGGTCAAAGGCGCGTGCGACCATGTTGAAATGGGCAATTTAACGGCATTACTTTCCAAAATCCAACCTGCGGTTTATGACGAAAAAACCGAAACGCAAAATCGCAATTCCAGCAACAGCGAATTTGTCGAAAAAGTTGCCGCAATAAACGTTAAACGAACCGTTCATGCGATTCTTGAACGCAGTCCGATTTTGAAAGAAATGCTTGCCAATGGCGAAATTAAACTTGTTGGCGGCATTCATGAAATTTCAACAGGTGAAGTCACTTTTTACGAAAATTAAAAACACATCATGTCTGATAAATTTACAAATCGAGAAGAACAGCATTATTTTTTGCGCGGCGCATTAGCTTGGCATGGCTCAGTTACGCCACGAATTTTTCTCGGCGTTTTAGTCATGGGAATTTATACCTACGGTCTGTTTTATTTGGACGCGAATTATTACAAATTGCCGCGTTTTGCGGTGACACCGTTTGAATATACGGGCGCGGTTTTAGGTTTGGTTTTAGTTTTTCGCACCAACGCGGGTTATGACCGTTGGTGGGAAGCTCGAAAATTATGGGGCGCGATAATAAATCAAACCAGCAATCTACTGGTGATGACATGGAATTATGGTGAAAATAATCAGTTGTGGCGTAATGAAATGACGAAATGGCTCGTGACATTTGCGTTTGCTCACAAAGAATCACTACGTTTGCAAAAAAATTTTGACGCGCTGAAAGATTGGCTTTCTACCGATGAAATAGAAGCCTTGCAAAACGCGCCACATCTTCCGCTTTTTGTGTCAGATAAAATTGCCGCGCTGCTCGAACAAGCGCGTAGCAGACAACAGTTTGACCCGTTAATTTTGCTGCAATTTGAAAAACTACGCACCGCGCTAATTGATAGCATTGGCAGTTGTGAACGCATTTTAAAAACGCCAATGCCATTGGTTTATGCGATTAAAGCGCGTAGTTTTATTTTTGTTTTTTTGTTGTTATTGCCGCTTTCGTTAATCGATGAAGCGGGAATATCCTCGTCATTAATTGCGACGCTGGTAGCGTATCCTTTGTTGTCGCTTGATAGAATTGGTGTCGAATTACAAAATCCGTTTTCAAAAAAAAGTTTAAGTCATTTACCGCTTGATGCGATTTGTGAAGGGATTAAAGCGAATGCTGTTATGCTAAAACATTAGCAAAAATTCAATCCCCATAAAATTCCCAAACGCGTGTAAATTTTAGCGTCTTTGATTCATTCAACAATTGGAACGGTAAATCTGAATACGGCGCACTGGAATAAATCATATTTTCAACGGCTTCATCTAATTTCGCGCTACCCGATGAGCGAGTGATTTTCACATTTACAATCATTCCATTTGCGTCAATTTCAATTTTTGTTTCCAAAATTCCTGCGGGCAAACTACCTCTGTCATAAATCGTTTGCCCGATACGCTTCACTTTTATACTAAAGTCATTGATATATTTATCACGAACACTGACTTGTTGTTGGCTAATATTGCTACCGATTTGAGAAATTTGCTGTTGCACCGATTCGAGGGACAAACGCGGTTTTTCTTTGACTTCAACTTTTTCGACAATCGGTTTTATGACCTTTTCAGGCTTAGGTGTTTTAGCTGTTTTTTCAATTTTTTTGATGACAACTTCTGATTTTTCTACTGCAAGAACTTTAGATTTTGGCGATTCTTTCTTAACTGGAACAACAGGTTTTTCGATGGGCTTTGGAGTTGGCATTACAGGTTCTGGACGGGGTGGTTCTGGCGCGACTTCCACAGCGGGCGGTTGATTTTCAACTACAACCGCTTCGTTTTGTTTGGTTTTGATCGGCACAGATTTGGTAATAAACGAAACTTCAATCAGCGTTTGCGGCGGTTGTTCACGCGGTGCATCGTTTGAATTCAAACTATTTAGCAAAATAACGTGCAACGTAACAACAATTACAAACGCCCAAAACATCGCCATTTACGCCACAATTTCCGCGATGTGATCCATCAAAATGCCCGCAATGTTCAACCCAAATTGCGCGTCTAATTCCTGCACACAGGTTGGACTGGTGACGTTAATTTCAGTCAGCGTGTCACCAATTACGTCTATTCCCACAAAAATCAAGCCTTTCGCTTTTAGGATTGGGGCGACTTGACTGACAATCCATTTATCTCGTTCGGTCAACGGACGACCTTCAGCACGTCCACCCGCCGCCAAATTACCACGCGCTTCACCTTGTTGTGGAATTCGAGCGAGTGCGTAGGGAATTGCTTCGCCATTCACAACCAAAATGCGTTTATCACCGTCGATAATCGCTGGCAAATAGCGTTGCGCCATAATAAAATTCTGGTTGTAATGTGTCATCGTTTCCAAAATCACGCTGATATTGGGATCATCTAAACGTAAGCGAAAAATCGACGTACCGCCCATTCCGTCTAGCGGTTTGATAATAATGTCATGTTGTTCGTTTAAAAATTCACGGATTTGCTGTGAATTGCGCGAAACCAATGTTTCAGCGCAACATTGTGGAAACCACGCGGTAAATAATTTTTCATTGGCATCACGCAACGATTGCGGTTTATT
>CAINDC010000089.1 GCA_903847275.1 uncultured Pseudomonadota bacterium | reverse complement strand
TACCATGTTCATGTTATGATGACACTCACTGCACCAGGTTGTGGCATGGGACCCGTAATTCAAAGCGATGTTGAAAAAGGTATTAAAGCCTTAGCAAGTGTCGCGAGTGTCAATGTTGAAATCGTACTCGATCCACCATGGACACGCGAAATGATGTCTGAAGTGGCGCAAGTGCAGTTAGGTTTATTTTAAAAATAATGAGGAAACAACATGATTAAAAAAACACTCACAGCGGCTGCTTTAGCCACTTTAATGACACCAGTTTTAGCGCAAGCAAATAGCGATGTTGATACACGCTGGTATGTTGCGCCTTATGGTTCATTTGTTTTAACCGATGAAAATCGTAACAGCAATGACGGTTGGGGTGGTGGTTTAGCGGTCGGTAAAATGTTAGATGAACATTTTAATGTTGAATTAAAAGGTTTTTATCAAGATTACGGTAGAACATCTTCGACGTTAGGTATGAATTCTGGTGGTACGAATATGGCTGGCGGAACAGCAGATTTACAATACTATTTTTTCCGCGATAAATTCTCACCGTATGCAGTTATTGGCGCAGGTGCAGCAAGTACCAGTATGCCAAATGGTGACAAAATTGGCTTTATTGGTGAAGCGGGCTTGGGTGCAACTTATGAAATTTGTGAGGGTTTCTTCTTACGAAGCGACGTGCGTTACCGTTACAACAATAATTTCAGCAACAATAATTCAAACGTATTTGCCAACAATTCAACAAGCAGTGATTTCAATGAAATGATTGTCAACGTTGGTTTTGTCATTCCTTTAGGCGAAAAAGCTGAAAAACCACAGCCAAAAATTGAATTACCTGTTGTTCACCCAACACCTGTACCTGATTGTTCAACTCGTGACGACGATAACGACGGCATAAATAACTGTTTAGATCAATGTCCTGGCACAATTACTGGCGCGAAAGTTGATGCTCACGGTTGTCCAATTAGTTTGGAAATTAAAGGCGTGCAATTCAAATACGATTCAGCCGAATTAACTCAAAATGCAAAAGTCATTTTGGACGGTGTAGCAAAAAGTTTGATTGCTTATCCACAAAAAAATGATTTAGAAGTTCAAGGTCACACCAGCAGCGAAGGATCAGACGCATATAATTTGCGACTTTCACAAAAACGCTCTCAATCTGTTGCCAATTATTTGAAACTCAAAGGTGTTTCAAATAAATTGACTGCTCATGGTTATGGTGAAAGCCAACCAATTGCCGACAACAGTACTGAAACTGGAAAAGAACGTAATCGTCGTGTTGAATTGATTTGGATTCAATAATTCCATTGAGGAATCTTCGCTAAATAAAAACCGCCTTTTTTGGCGGTTTTTTATGCGCGGCTAAATTCGCATCTGTTATCATTATGAGAGATGCTAAAAATATAACAATGTGAAAAGGATACTGCATGAGAGGCTTGTTTTTACCCGCTATTGCTTTGATGAATAAACTGGGCTACACAAAAAAATTTATGGTATTAGGATTAATTTATCTTATTGCCATCGTTGTGATGTTTTTCAGTTTATACAGCAATTTTTCGCAAGTTATTTATTCGACAGATCGTGAATTACAAGGCATTAAACTGATTAAACCGTTGTCACAAACGATGCAAACTATTCAGCAATATCAAAATGTAACTACTTTGCCACACGATACGTTTAGACATAATCAACAGGAAAATGCCGAAAGTAAATTGACTGAAAAAATGATGCTTGTCGATAACGGCTTGCCTTATGACACGTTACTAAAACCTGATGACACGCGATTAAATAGAGACTGGCGCAACATTAAAACGAACTGGCATGGTGTAAAAATCAAAAGCGAAGCCTGGTCAGTTGAACAAAATCTTGCCGCTTACGTTGAAATCCTAAATCAATTTCAGCAATTTAAAGAAACGGTAGCGGATTATTATGCGCTGACGTTCGATGCGGGAATTGATACACATTATTTAACCGATACCGTGATTAACAAGATACCCGATGTGTTAGAAAAATTGGGGCAATTACACGAGCTTAGTGCTTCGACGTTAACCAACAAACAATTATCCGACCATCAAAAAAATGACATCATCGTATTAATTGCAGAATTAAATGAAAGTCTTTCCACGGTTGATTTAAGTCTTGAAAAAACAGGGCGAGCAAATCTTGAGATGCAATCCGTGATGATTAGTTCTGCAAAAGAAATTTTGCGGAATGTTTTACAAATCACCAATGCCGTTAATGCCGATATTTTGTCGGAACGCTTTAAACTTTCATCTACCGATTTTTTTGTATTAAATGTTCGTGCTATCGATAAAATTTATGCACAAAGTAATGAGGTTTTGTTGCCAGCATTAGAATCATTGCTTGAAAATCGCATTCAACACGCTAAAAAATCACTTTTAAAAAGTATTGGTAGCGCATTTTTACTTTTCATCATCGCGCAGTATTTCTTTATTGGAATTTATTACGCCATGATGGGAAATATCCGCTCTTTGGCGCATTCCGCCCAGAAATTTGCCGATGGCAATTTGTCTTCTCGTATTACGTTGGAAACAGAAGACGAATTAGCGTTAGTGGCTGAAAATTTCAACGCAATGGCATTGAGTTTTCAAAAATTATTAGCGGTTCATAATGCAAACGAAGCACATTTACGTTCTCTTGTGAAAGCTATTCCCGATTTAATTTGGCTCAAAGATAAAGATGGCATTTATTTGTCCTGTAATCCAACATTTGAAAGCTATATTGGCGAAAAAGAAGCCGATTTAATTGGGAAAACCGATTACGATTTTGTCAGCAAAGAATTAGCTGATTCGTACTGGAAATATGATCAAAAAATTATGGCAGCTAACAAGGCTTTAGTGACGGAACAAAGTATTACGTTTGCTGATGATGGACGTGAAGCTTTTGTAGAAACTATAAAAACACCATTACATGATATTGATGGCAACATTGTTGGCGTTTTGGGTATTGCGCGAAACATTACGAAACGTAAATTACTCGAAATTGAACAACGAATTGCAGCGATTGCCTTTGAATCTCAAGAAGGCATTATTATTACTGATGAAAATACGCAAATTATTCGGGTTAATAATGCGTTTACTACCATTACAGGTTACAGCGCGGAAGAAGCGATTGGAAAAACGCCACGTTTTTTAAAATCGGATCGGCACGATGTTGAATTTTACAAAAAAATGTGGGGGGAATTACAAAGCATCGGTTCATGGCAAGGTGAAATTTGGGATCGTAATAAAAATGGTGATATTCATCCCGAATGGCTGACGATTACTGCCGTTAAAGATGATAAAGAAAAAACGACACACTTTGTTGCATCGGTAGTTGATATTACAGCATTTAAAATTGCTGAAGAAAAAATTAAAAGTTTAGCGTTTTATGATCCGCTGACAGGTTTAGCAAATCGACGTAAATTGGAAGAATCGTTAAATCATAGTATTGCGATGTGTTCTCGTGAAAAAAAGCAACTCGCGGTACTGATGATGGATTTAGATCGCTTCAAAAATGTGAACGATACATTGGGGCATTTAGCGGGTGATGAATTACTTAAACAAGTGGCGGAGCGAATTAATTTGCGATTACGCACCACAGATATGGTGGCGCGTTTAGGTGGCGATGAATTTGTCGTGTTACTTGAAGATATTAGTCAGCAAAATGATGCCGCACGAGTAGCAACAGAAATTGTGGCGGCTTTATCAGTCGCATTCCAATTAACGCAAAGTGATGACGTGCGAATTGGCGCAAGTATTGGGATTGCACTTTATCCGCAACATGGTGAAACACCAGAATTGTTAATGGATAATGCAGATATTGCACTTTATCAAGCGAAAGATAATGGGCGAGGTTGTTTTGCTTATTTTTCAGAAAGTTTAACGCTGGCAGCACGCGAACGATTAAGTTTAGAGGCTCGTTTACGACGTGGGATTGAGCAAGGTGAATTGCGTGTTTATTATCAAGCGCAAGTCGATATTTTGACTGGAAAAATTATTGGTGCAGAAGCCTTAGTGCGTTGGCAAGAACCGAATGAAGGTTTGATTGCACCGTATAAATTTATTCCGATTGCCGAAGAAACTGGGTTGATTATCAGCATCGGTGAATGGGTGTTGCGTGATGTGTGTCGGCAAGGAAAAGAATGGATTGACGCAGGATTTGCGCCGATTCGCTTGGCGGTAAATGTATCGCCATCACAATTTAAACACTGTGACATGGTGGAATTAGTGACAACCGTTTTAGCTGAAACGAATTATCCAGCCGAATGGTTAGAACTCGAATTAACGGAAAGCGGTTTGATGGAACATCAAGAAGTGGTCATTGGAATTCTAACAAAATTGCGTGATTTAGGAATTCATTTAGCCATTGATGATTTCGGCACAGGCTATTCGTCGTTGTCTTATTTAAAACGTTTTCCGTTAGATGTGTTGAAGATTGATAAAAGTTTTATTGATGACATTCCGCACCATTTAGATGATATGGCGATTGCATCAGCGATTATTTCAATGGGACAAACGTTAGGATTTAAAATTTTGGCGGAAGGGGTTGAAACGGTTGAACAGTTGAATTTCTTGAAATTGAAAGGCTGCGATATTTATCAGGGTTTCATCAAAAGTAAGCCAATTCCAGCAGATGAATTTGTGAATTTACTAATTAAAATGAAGTGAATTTAGACAGAAACAGGCAGATTTTTTGCCTGTTTTTATATGTATTTGGTGACATCAACACGATCAATTTGTTCAGGCTTTAAAAATTTATCAGAGTATTTTTTATAAACACCACTTGATAAAAATAAACTGAATATATCGCCATCAATATGTTGTTTTTCAACCATCGAACTTAGAATTTTGATTGAATCCGATAATGTTTTGGGATCTTTATAAGGTCTATCGGAAGCGGTTAAGGCTTCAAATACATCGGCAATCGCCATAATTCGTGCGGGAATTGGCATATCATCAATCGTTAATTTTCGTGGATAACCTGTTCCAATCATCGTTTCATGGTGCATTCCTGCATAAATGGGAACATTTTTTAAATTGCTTGGAAACGGCAATGTTTCCAGCATTTTAATCGTCATGGTGATATGTTCGTTAATCTTGAAACGTTCTTCAGGTGTCAACGTACCTCTATTTTGCGTTAAATTATAAACTTCGCCGAAGTTATAAAGATGTTCAGGAACAGGCATTTTAAAGCCCCTCGCTTCATAATCTTCATAATCAAAATGTTCTCTTGGTTGGATGTGACTTTGTTTATCTGAAAGAAGCTGTTCAATATTTGGTGTTTGGGTATTATCTTTTTTTACACGCTCACGTTCTTCAAATGCTAGACCAATCGAACAATCAAAATGCCTAATCCATTCACGTTGCGCGATAATTTTAATTTTTTCTTGATCTTCTTTTTGCATAAACTCTGCGCCCAAATTGGCTTTTGCAACCACTTGAAAATCATCTTGAAGCTTTTGTAATTCGATATTTAACCAGCTTTCAACATCTGCAGCATTTTCGCCCTGAAGTTTTCTTTCCAACGCGATGATTTGAAAATCCCTATAAATCACTTCAAATCGTGTACGGATTTCGTGAATTCGATTGTAAATAGTTTCCAGCTTTGTCGCTTTATCAACCACATATTCAGGCGTTGTGACTTTCCCGCAATCATGCAACCAAGATGCAATTTTTAGTTCTCTTATATCGTCTTCGGTTTTGAGTTCAAAATTTGCAAAAATCCCTTCGTTACAATCATTCGCAGCTTGCGCTAATGCCATCGCTAATTCTGGAACTCGTTCACAATGCCCACCTGTATATTTTGATTTGGCATCAATCGCACCCGCGATAAGTATGATGAAGGAATCCATCAATTCTTTTTGCGCTAATTCGAGTCTTTCTACTTCTGCTAATCTGTCTTGTAAATGGTCATATTCATATTGTTGTCGTTTATCACTTCTAAACATGATTTTATCTTGGCGATCGATATTTTTAATTAACTTATTGGTCGTTTTTGAGAACTCATTTTTAAGATTCTCGAGTTCAATAATCATCGGATTTATATCGATTTTCATAATCTAAATCACCTTTGTTTAGGTACGAGCTTGATATTCAAATTTTCAAAATCTTCTATGAAATCTTCACCCGCTTCACGCGCACTTTCATTATCTTCGTCATATAACCAATTAATCGTAATATCAAAATTTTCTTTGTTTTCCTCAAAAACATCGAATAAATCAAAAAACAATTTAGAACTACTTGAATTAAAGTAAATAATTTCCATATCTAACGTTAATTCTTTTGACAATGAATCAGTTGAAAAATGCAATTTTGGTAATGTATCAATTAAAAAATACAGCTTAATCCACCCCATCACAGGCGCGTAAAATTCAAACGTATTTTCAGGATAGGATTTACCTTTGATGCTGAGTTTTCCTGACTTATCAAAGATAATTTCTGGCGTGTATTTTGTTGCTTCGATATTTAAATTTTCCATACTTTATTCCGTAGATTTAATGTTCACAAATGATGTGAACTGAAAATAAAATTTATCTTCGTTTATTTTGGTGAACTCAAATTCGATTCTATTGCTTCTTTTTGCAATTTCATAAAAGCCAATTCCAGCACCTTTATTGTGCATACTTTTACCACTTTTTCTAAGTTCTCTATATCTTTTTTTTAAATCATTTTTATCTAACCTTGAAACTTCCTCAAGTTTAGGTAGCATCTTTTCTTTATCTGCTGCTGTCACTATATTTTGACTGGTAATGTAATAGTATTGCGGTAAGTTGGTGATGGATTTTCCAACAATGATTAAGCCTTCGGATTTAGTATCATTAGATCCAAATTCTTTTGTTTTTGAATAATTCAAAATGTTTTGAGTTAGCTCAATAAATATCGTCAAGATATTTATTGAATCGTTGATGCTGACATTACTAGCTTCGATTTCTTGTTCTATTAAATCAGTAAATTCTGAGATTAAATTTTGAGATAAAAAAATCGTGTACGATAAAAATATAACCCCCTCTTGTTTAACAAACTCTTTTACAGCATCCATAATATAAATCTCTAGTGATTGGAATACGTGTGTTCACGTTAAATTTTGATTCCGATAAAAGTAATATCGTCGTTTTGCTCTAAATTTTGCTGCCAGTGTGTAATGTCATTCATTACCAACTTTCTAATTTCTTCAATAGGTTTGGCATTGTTTTTTTCGAGAATTGAAATAATTCGTGGTTTACCGAAAGGAAAGTCTTTATCACCGCCGAGTTGATCAAATAATCCGTCAGTTGAAAGATAAATTTTATCGACTGAATCAATTTTAAATTCATGTTCTGCAAACATAAAATCTTCTTTTGACGAGTGATAACCCACGCTACAACGTGAACCTTTAATCACTGTGCATTTCCCTTCGTAATCAATCAAAAATAACGGAATCTCTGCACCCGAGAAACGAATAATGCCTTCGTTTTTATTAATATACAAAATGCCAGCATCAAAGCCCACGTCACTTTTACTTTCTCGCGTATATTGATTAAGGAGGTGTTTTATTTCATTATTAAAAATTGAAAGAATCTGACTTGGATGTTGCGAGAGACGAACGTCTTTTTTATATTCAAGCATAATGGCTCGCTGAATACTTTTAACAAGCATGGTGACAAATGCACCTGGTACGCCATGACCTGTACAATCGATAACGAACAAAAGATATTCCCCCTGATTCGTAAGGGGTTCAAAAAACCAAATATCCCCGCCTACAATATCTTTGGGTTTCCAATGGGCGAAACTGTTGGGAAATGCGGTTTGAAAATCGTTAAAATCTGGTAAAACGGTTCGTTGAATAATAGCGGCATATTCAATGGAATCTCTAATACTTCTATGTGCCTCGTCTACTTCTTTGTGTAATTGTGCCGCATCAGCCGCACGCTCTTCTATGTAATCAAGCATCCTTTGCATTTTTTCTAATGCCTTTTTAAACGAACCATTCATGCCTTGCATTTGTAATCGTCGCCATGGACGATTCATCGTGATTGCATTCATTGCGCCTAACATTTCAATGATGGTTGTTTCGGTTTGATCTAATGCAGTATTGAGTGCGATACGAATTTTTTCTTGGGCGGGATCGGAATTTATATACGGCAACCGAGATGAAAGTTTGCCAGCTTTCATTTCTTTTAACACAATCGTTAATTCAGCCACACTTTCCGCTTGATTTTCATCTGGAATAAATAGCAAAATCACGCTCAATCCCAGTGGAATAAAGGCGTATAAAGGATTAAAAAATAGTAAACCACCGATTGTTAGTAGCAAAGAAAGGTAAATCCAACGACCGTACTTAGAGTGAAAAAATAAAATCTTCATAGCTACGTCCTGTTGAATTAAGAATATTTGTTAATACTTGAATACCTGCATCAATGGCATTTTCTATATTTGTTTCTTTTTCTGCCGCGAGCATTTTTTCATAAATGGCTTCTATTTTCTCGATTGCACTGCGTTTAGGGCATCGACGAACAGAGTAATAACCGATTTTTATACCTTCAGGTGAAAACTCAGGAGTAATGTGTATGAATACCCAATAAAAACTGCCGTCTTTGCATAAATTTTTAACATAACCAAAAAACTCAGAGCCACCTTTGATTGCAGTCCAGATAAGATAAAACAATGCACGGGGCATATCAGGATGACGAATGACGTTTTGTGCAGCTCCTAAAAGCTCATTTTCATCATAGCCAGAAAATTCAACGAAAATAGGATTTCCGTAAATAATAACGCCGCGTAAATCTGTTTTAGAAACGATAAAATCATTCTCGCGCATCAAGCGTTCTTTGTTAGTCGGTCGTATATTAAGTCTATTCATATTTAGCTCTTCAGAAATTGGTATGTACCCAAACCAATTACAATTAACACTACACAAAACCAGCCGATTTTGTTGATGTAATCACGCAATTTTGTTTCAAATTTTGCTCCACCAAATTTTAACAAAAATGCCACGAAAAAAAATCTCCCACCTCGCCCTAATGTTGATACCAATAAAAATGGCAACAATGCCATATTCAACGAACCAGCGGTAATTGTAAAAATTTTATATGGAATCGGTAAAAAACCACCAATTAACACCGCCCAAATTCCCCATTTATCAACTTCAATTTTTGCTGCCAAATAATCATTCCAATAATGCGTCGTCTGTAGCCATGGCGAAATCATTTCAAATAAAAAATAACCAATTCCATAACCTAATATCGCCCCTAATGCTGACATTATGGTTGTCAAAAATGCAAAACGAAAGGCTTTATCACGTTGCGCTAAAACCATTGGCACAAGCATCACGAGTGGTGTAATGGGGAAAAATGAGGAATCTGCAAAACTCACAAAGCCCAAATAACGAGTAGCGTGTCGATGCCGTGACCAACGGAGCGTTTTATCGTATAACTTTTGAAACATAATTTATTCCTTCCCAGCTAAAAATGGAACAAAAATAACGGGGTCGAATTCTTCAACGTAAAAACCATTTTCCGAGCGTGTGATGCGTTGCAACGTTTGCATGCCGCCTTGTTCACCAACGGGAATTAGCATCACACCGCCGACGGCGAGTTGTTGCAATAATGCTTCGGGTACTTCATTTGGCGCAGCGGCAACTAAAATACCGTTGAATGGCGCGTATTCTTCCCAACCCCAACTGCCATCGCTGTAAGAATAACGAATGTTTTTTAGCTTCAATAATTCCGTGTGAACTTTGGCTTTTTTTTGCAGCGGTAAAATACGTTCTACCGAATACACTTCACCAACTAATTGCGCCAAAATCGCGGTTTGATAACCACAACCTGTACCGATTTCTAAAACTTTATCTAAGGTTTCAGTATTTTCTAATAACAATTCTGTCATTCGCGCCACGGTGTAAGGTTGCGAAATCGTTTGATTGTAACCAATCGGCAACGCAGTATCTTCATAAGCCCGACTTGCTAAGGCTTCATCTACAAAAATATGACGTGGCGTTGTCCGCATGACTTCTAAAATTCGCTCATCAACAATGCCTTGTTCCGTCAACCGCGTAATCAAGCGGTTTCGAGTACGTTGCGAAGTCATGCCGCTACCTTGTAAATGCCGCAATGTCATAAAGTAATTTTCTCAGGCAACCACGTTTTCAAATTTTCAATACGTTCATACCACGTCAAATCCAACTGTAACGGCGTAACAGAAACATAACCATTATTGATCGCGTAAAAATCGGTGCCTTCGCCCGCATCTTGTTCTTCGCCAGCCGCGCCAACCCAATAAATTCGTCGCCCACGTTGATCTTCGCGTTGAATAATGGGTTCGGATTTATGGCGTTGTCCCAAACGACAGGCTTGAAAACCTTTTAATTTTTCAAACGGTAAATCAGGCACGTTGACATTCAAAATAGTATTTTCAGGCAACGGATGAGCGAGAATTTGTTTTAATAAAATCACAGCAACTTGAGCAGCGGTTTCAAAATGTTCGGGATGATCACCAACAAGCGAGATAGCAACTGCAGGCAATCCTAAAAAACGTCCTTCCGTCGCCGCTGCAACAGTTCCCGAATATAAAACGTCATCACCTAAATTCGCCCCATGATTGATACCTGCAAAAACCATATCGGGTTCAGTCTCTAATAATCCCGTAATCGCTAAATGCACACAATCCGTCGGCGTACCGTCTACTTTCGTAAAACCGTTATGGGCTAACGTGGCGCGTAACGGCATATCTAACGTGAGCGAATTACTCGCTGCACTACGGTTTCTGTCAGGTGCTACCACCGAAATTGTGCCGTAATCTGCTAACGCCTTGGCGAGCGCAACTAATCCTTCTGCTAAATACCCGTCATCATTACTCAATAAAATGTGCATCTGATTCTCCTAAAATTATTTTTTACAATTCGCGTGTCGAACTAAATTTAATATCAGGATAACGCTCTTCAGCCAGTTGCAAATTCACGCGACTATTCGCTACATAAACCAAGTATCCACCACCATCTTCGGCTAAATTATCAAAGGCTTTCTTTTTAAATTCTTCGAGTTTTGCAGGGTTGTCAGAACTCACCCAACGCACTGCCGAAATCGGAATCGCGTCATAAACACATTCCACGTTGTATTCGCCTTTCAAGCGATACGCCGTCACGTCAAATTGCAACACACCCACTGCGCCTAAAATTAAATCGTTATTTTTTAAAGGACGAAATAATTGCGTCGCGCCTTCTTCGGTAAGTTGAATTAAGCCTTTTTGCAACGCTTTTGCTCTAAGCGGATCTTTTAAAACGACGCGTCGAAATAATTCGGGGGCGAAATATGGAATGCCGCCATATTTCAAAGTTTCGCCTTGCGTGAATGTATCGCCAACTTGAATTGTGCCGTGATTATGTAAACCAATAATGTCGCCCGCATAGGCTTCTTCAACTGCATTACGCGTTGCTGCTTGGAAAGTAATAGCGTTTGCAATTTGAATGGATTTTCCCAAACGAACGTGATGAATTTTCATGCCTTTGTCGAATTTACCCGAACACACGCGCAAAAATGCCACGCGGTCACGATGTGACGGATCCATGTTTGCCTGAACTTTAAAGACAAATCCTGTGAATTTTTCTTCCGTTGGTGAAACTTCACGTTGAATCGCTTGGCGTGGTAAAGGGGAGGGCGCGTATTCAGCAAAGGCATCGAGCAATTCTAAAATTCCAAAATTATTCACTGCCGAACCAAAGAAAACAGGCGTTAATGTTCCCGCTAAATAATCGGGCAAATTAAATTCGTGGCTTGCGCCTTTCACTAAGTCGATTTCGTCGCGTAATTCTTGCGCTTGGTCGCCAAGTAATTCGTCCAATTTTGGATTATTTAAGCCTTTAATCACTTCGGCTTCGGCGATTTTTCCACCGTGTTGTGCGCTGAATAAATGGATTTCGTCTTTGTACAAGTGATAAACGCCTTTGAAACGTTTGCCCATGCCGATTGGCCAGGTCATTGGCGCACATTGAATTTTTAAAACGTGTTCCACTTCGTCCAATAACTCAATTGGTTCGCGTCCTTCGCGGTCTAATTTGTTGATGAATGTTAAAATTGGCGTGGTGCGTAAACGGCACACTTCCATTAGGTTAATGGTGCGTTCTTCAACGCCTTTCGCTACGTCAATAATCATTAACGCCGAATCGACAGCGGTTAAGGTGCGATAAGTATCTTCCGAGAAATCTTCGTGACCTGGTGTGTCGAGCAAGTTAATCACACAATCTTTGTGTTCAAATTGCATCACGGAAGTCGTGACCGAAATGCCGCGCTCTTTTTCCATTTCCATCCAATCAGAAGTCGCGTGTCGAGCGGCTTTGCGACCTTTTACTGAACCTGCTAATTGAATCGCGCCACCGAATAACAATAATTTTTCAGTAACGGTGGTTTTACCCGCGTCGGGGTGAGAAATAATCGCAAACGTGCGACGGCGTTGTAATTCACTAAGATTTTGAGGCATTTATAAACTCTAAAAATATAAAAAATTGAAGGCTAAATTGTAACGGTTTTAAAACAAACTATCTTGCTTAACACCCGTCAAACTGGGTTTGGTTGATGGTGACGCTAACGCTGGTTTTGTCGATTCAATGACTGGCAAACTCGATTCTAATTGCGGCACAGATTGAATAGCGTTTCCAGCAATACCACGAATTGAGCCATATAAGTGTGTTGTGTTGAGCAATACTTTTTCTAATTGTTTTTCACGTTGTTTCCACGCTTTTTCGGTTTGCATACGTTCTTTTTGTAAATCGCTTTGCATTTGAGTAAAGCCGTCAACAATGGCTTCAATTTGTGATTTAAATTCATTACCCGTCAAATAACCATAAAGCATCGTCATTTTTTCACCTTTATTTTCTTGAGCAATGCCTACGTTATTTATATCGATAATTGCTTGACGTAATACGGCACTCAATCCTTTAAATTCCTCAAAAGTACAAATCCAAACACCTTCATATAAGCCCATTCGCTCCATATTTTTAGGCATCGTTTTAGTCACTAATACACCAACATCTGCATTTTCAATGCGAATATCTGATTTAAATTTCTCAATCCAATCTTTATTGAAATTTTCAGTTCGCTTACTTTCGTAACAAATTTTCCCGCAATTGAAATGTTCACGAGTGTGGACGGTTTGAATACAATCTGCGCCGCTTTGTCCTTTTTTGATTTCTGAAATTTCGTCAAGTGGAAAATTTTCACGCAACCATTTTTCAATGGCTAATTCTTGTGTTTCGCCTTGGGCTTGATTTGAAACTTGCTCTGCTACACGTTGTGCTTCTTGAATTTGGTGTTTTAATTTTTCAATTTCATATTCTTTGTCACGCATTTTGAGTTCTAAACCGCTTTCAATTTTTTGTTTTTCTTCGCGCAAGCGTTGGTTCAATTTCGCTTCAGATTCTGCTTCAATACTATCTTTTAATTCTGATTTTTCACGGGTCAAACGCTCAACATCAGCTTTGGCTTTATTAAATTCCCGCAGTTTTTCCGATTGTTCATTTAATTCATTTCGCATTGATTGAATTTGCGTTTCTGATTCAGCCGCTAAACTGGCTTTTAGCGATTGTTCAATTTTTTGGCGTTCTTCCGCTAAACGTTGACTGTGTTTTATTTCAGATTCTGCTTCAATCGTTTCGCGTAATTCGCCTTTTTCACGTTGCAAACGCTCAACATCGGCTTTGGCTTTATTAAATTCGCGTAATTTTTCAGATTGTTCGTTCAATTCATTTCGCATTGATTGAATTTGAGTTTCTGATTCAGCGGCTAAACTGGCTTTTAGTGTTTGTTCAATTTTTTGGCGTTCTTCCGCTAAACGTTGACTGTGTTTTATTTCTGATTCTGCTTCAATCGTTTCGCGTAATTCGCCTTTTTCACGTTGCAAACGCTCAACATCAGCTTTGGCCTTATTAAATTCACGTAATTTTTGTGATTGTTCATTTAATTCATTTCGCATTGATTGAATTTGTACTTCTGATTCAGCTGTCAAACTCGCTTTTAAATTCTGTTCTAATGTTGCTTTTTCAGCTTTTAATTGTTGTTTAAATTGTGCTTGTTTTTGAGCTAACTCTACCGCAAAAGATTGGTGCAATTCGGCTTCAATTTGAGTGTGTAACAACGCATTGACATTGATTTGTTCTGAACATTTTGGGCAAATAACGGTTTGTTTGTTTAGATTTGTGTTCATAATTAAAAGTAGATAGACATAAATGACAATAGATTAGCGTATCAGGTTTGAATAATCCCCGCAAAACAATACGATAAGCAATTTAGGTAGTTTTTTGAGTCGCTGACATTTTGTAAGTCTAGCCTTTTGGAGTTGTTTATACGTTATAATGCGCCCAATTTCACTTTAGCTAAATACAAAACGAATGAGTTCATCTTCCGCCCCGATTGATTTTGACGCAATTAAACAATTAACCCTTTCTGAAGCCAAAGCCGTTGATCAATTGATTATTGATGAACTGCGTTCTGACGTGATTTTGATTAACGAAATCGGACGTTATATTGTTGGCAATGGTGGTAAACGTTTGCGTCCGATGTTGTTATTACTTGCTGCGAAAGCTTTGGGTAATGTTTCGCAAAACCATTTAATTCTCGCTGCTGTTGTTGAATTTATTCACACTGCTACGTTGTTGCACGATGACGTTGTTGATGAATCTGATTTACGTCGTGGCAAAGAATCCGCAAATGCTGTTTGGGGCAATGCCGCGAGTGTTCTGGTTGGTGATTATTTATATTCCAGCGCGTTTGAAATGATGGTTCGCACGGACAATATGCGCGTGATGGGTTTATTATCAAAAACCACAACGGCAATTGCTGAAGGCGAAGTTTTACAATTATTAAACTGCAACAATCCTGAAACCACTGAAGCAAAATACTTAGAAGTGATTGCGCGTAAAACCGCCATTTTATTCAGTGCAGCGACTCAATTGGCAGCAATTATTTCTGGCTCAACTGTTGAAATAGAAACTGCGTTAGCACAATACGGTCAACATTTAGGAATTGCGTTTCAGTTGATTGACGACGCACTTGATTACAAAGCAAGTGCGGAAGAATTAGGTAAAAATTTAGGTGACGATTTAGCGGAAGGTAAACCAACCTTGCCGTTGATTTATGCCATTCAAAATGGCACATCTGCCGAAGCAGCAATTATTATTTCAGCAATTAAAACGGGTAACAGAGATGTTTTCAACGATGTTTATGCGGTTGTAAAACGTACTAATGCTATTACTTATACCGAACAACGTGCAGATGAAGAAGCACAAAAAGCGATTGATTCTCTCGATGTTTTACCTGAATCAAATTATAAAAATGCACTGATTTTATTGGCGAAATTTGCAGTACAACGAAATTATTAGATTCGATTGCTAATGTTTTTATGAAATACCCCGCCCCTTTTCGCAATGTTGTCTTGCGACTTTTATGTTTATTTGCGTTGTTATTCGTAACAATTTTAGAAGTCGGACCTGTTCCAATTTCAGGGTTAGCGTTGATGTGGGTAGTATTATTTCGACCGCAATGGTTTTACAATTTAGTACAGAAAATTTATCACAGATGATGCGACTTAAATGGTTAGCAATTTAATTTATGAATAACAAAAACGGAGTAACTATGTCGTGGAATGAACCTGGTGGCGGTAAAAAAGATCCGTGGAGTGGAAAAAGCGCAAATGACGATTCGCCAGAATTAGATGAGGCAATTCGTTCGTTACAAAAAAAAATGGAACAAATTTTTGGTGGTGACAACGGCAGTGGAAATGGCGACGGTTTCTCTGGAAATTCGCTTAAAGGCTTAGGTTTATTGGCTATTGGTGCAGGAATTATTTGGGGATTAAGTGGGTTTTATATCGTTGACGAAGGAAATCACGGTGTCGAAACTCGTTTTGGTAAATATATTGGCACAACACAAGCTGGTTTAAATTGGCATTTACCCGCACCAATTGAACAAGTGAATTTAGTAAATGTTAAACAACAACGCTTTATCGAAGTCGGTTATCGCAGCAACGGTAATGGCGATTTAGTAAATGGCGGCTCTGTTCCAAAAGAAGCGTTAATGCTGACCAAAGACGAAAATTATGTTGATGTACGTTTAGCGGTTCAATATCAAGTCAAAGACGCAAAAGCCTTTATTTTCAATGTTTCAAATCCAGCAGCAACGTTAAAACACGTTACCGAAAGCGCACAGCGTGGCGTAATTGGTGGCAGCACGATGGACTTTGTTTTAACCGAGGGTCGCAGTGAAATCGTCGCTGAAATCAAAAAAGAAATCCAAGAAGTAATGGATAACTACAATTCTGGTATTCAAGTTACCAGCGTCAATTTACAAGACGCACAGCCACCTGAACAAGTTCAAAATGCTTTTGCAGATGCAATTAAAGCGCGTGAAGATGAACAACGTTTAATCAACGAAGCGCAAGCCTACGCAAACGATGTCATTCCAAAAGCTCGCGGTGCAGCAGCGCGTAAAACGCAAGAAGCCGAAGGTTATAAAGAACAGGTGATTGCTCAAGCGCAAGGTGAAACCAGTCGTTTTTCACAACTTTTGACCGAATACACAAAAGCTCCTGATGTAACCCGCAAGCGTTTATATATTGACGCAATGGAATCGGTTTTGAGTAGTACCAATAACGTGATTGTTGACGTGAAAAATGGCAATAATATGATGTATTTGCCGCTCGATAAAATGATTGCACCGCCACAAAATACAAATACGCCCGTTGTGAATGCACCTCACGTTTCATCAGCAACCATTGAGCAACCTGTGATTTCACAAAATACAAATGCTCCTGTTTCTGTTCCAAGTCTTGAACATTCAATTCGCAGTCGTCAAAACGATATGAGAGGACGTTAAAATGAATTCAAATCAAATCGTATTAGGCGTAGCCAGTGTTTTTTTAGTCGGTATGATGAGCCTTTTCACCGTCAACGAAGGTGAAAAAGCCATTAAATTTCAACTCGGTGAAATCGTCAAAGATGATTACACGCCAGGATTGCACGTTAAATTACCGTTAATTAACAACATCAAACATTTCGATGCCAGAATTCAAACAATGGATTCAAAACCTGAACGTTTTTTGACGGCTGAAAAGAAAAATGTGATTGTCGATTCGTTTGTAAAATGGAAAATCGGCGATGTGAAAACGTTTTATACTGTAGTTGCGGGTGATACCGACCAAGCGAATTTGCGTTTAGATCAAATTGTAAAAGATTTGTTTCGTGGTGAATTTGGTAAGCGTAATATCAAACAATTAGTTTCAACCGATCGCAGTGAAATCCGCGAATTATTGATTAAAAATGCCAGTGCGCCAGCAGCCGCTTTGGGAATGGAAATCGTCGATGTACAAGTGATGCGTATCGATTTGCCTGAGGAAGTGAGCAGCTCGGTGTTTCGTCGAATGGAAGCAGAACGTGAACGTGTAGCGCGTGAATTCCGCTCAGAAGGCGCAGAAGCCGCTGAACGCATTCGTGCTGATGCAGATAGACAACGTGTTGTGACACTTGCAAACGCTTATCGTGATGCAGAAAAATTACGCGGTGAAGGCGATGCAACGTCAGCTGAAATTTATGCTAAAGCCTACAATCAAGACAGCGAATTTTTCACCTTTTACCGTAGTTTGAATGCCTATAAAAAGACCTTTACAGGTTCTAGTACGCTTGTTTTAGAACCGAATTCTGACTTTTTCCAGTATTTTAAAAATCGGAAATAAATTTTTAAATCGAACACATTTTTAAAACTAAACGCTCCGCATTTGGGGCGTTTTCTTTGAATGGAAAAAAAATGCAACAAAATGATGCTTGGCTGTTACCTGACGGCATAGATGAAATGCTTCCCGATGAAGCGCAACGTTTGGAAATTCTCCGCGCAAAATTACTGCAAACGTTTGAGTTGTGGGGTTATCAATTAGTCGTGCCGCCGTTTATCGACTTTTTAGATTCGTTGTTGACGGGTTCGGGGCATGAATTGGATTTACAAACGTTTAAATTGACCGACCAAATCAGCGGGAAAATGTTGGGCGTGCGTGCTGATATGACTCCGCAGGTCGCGCGAATTGATGCCCATAATTTAAAAAATAATCATCCAACTCGCTTGTGTTATGTCGGAACGATTTTGCATACACGCGGCGACGCGCTTGAAAAATCACGTTCACCAATGCAAATCGGCGCAGAACTTTATGGTCACGCAGGCAAAGAAAGCGATTTAGAAGTGATTCGTTTGATGCTTGAAATGTTGGCAATGTCGGGTGTTTTGAATGTGCATTTAGATTTGGGTCATGTTGGGATTTATCGCGCCTTGGCAGAAGAAGCGAATTTATCGCACGCACAAGAAAGTGAATTGTTTGATGTGTTGCAACGCAAAGCGCGTCCTGAATTAAAAGAGCTGCTCGAAAGTTACAATTTAACGGAAGATTTAAAAACCGCATTGTTGAAATTGCCTGAATTAAATGGAGATAAAACCGTTTTAGCAAAAGCACGCGACTTGTTTAAATCTACAAATGCTCAAAAAGCCTTAGATGATTTAGAGGCAATTTCAACCGCGTTGGCGCGTTATTTTCCATCGCTTTCAATCAGTTTTGATTTAGCTGAATTGCGCGGTTATCACTATCACACAGGCGTTGTGTTTGCCGCATTTGTTCCGTCAATAGGTAAAGAAATCGCACGCGGCGGACGTTATGACAATATCGGCGCAATTTTTGGACGTGAACGTCCCGCAACAGGTTTTAGTGCGGATTTGAAAGTTTTAACGGC
>CAINDC010000088.1 GCA_903847275.1 uncultured Pseudomonadota bacterium | reverse complement strand
TTCAATACGTCTAATCGAATCAATCAAAACTATGAGCCAAAACACCAACAACCAAGCCGCCTTCATTTGGTCATTAGCGGATTTATTACGCGGCGATTTAAAACAAAGTCAATTCGGTCGAATCATCCTCCCCTTCACATTATTGCGCCGTCTGGAAGGCGTTTTAGAAGACAAAAAAGAAGCGGTACTGGCAGAATTTGACAGACTTCAAGCCATGAATTTACCTGAAGAAGCACAAGAAAAATTCTTGCTCAAAGCCACAGGCGGATTGTCGTTTTTTAATACCTCGAAAATGGATTTGTCGAAGTTAGGCGAATCAGGCATTGCCGCCAATCTCGAATCTTACATCCTCGCTTTTTCCAAAGATGCCCGTGAAATTTTTGAACATTTCAAATTTTTAGAATTCATCGGACAGCTTAATGACGCGAATTTACTTTATAAACTGGTGCAGAAAGTACGCGAAGCCGATTTAAGTCCACAAGCGATTTCCAATTATGAAATGGGCTTAGTGTTTGAAGAATTGATTCGCCGTTTTGCTGAAAGTTCCAATGAAACCGCTGGGGAACATTTTACGCCGCGTGACATTGTGCGTTTAACGACTTCACTCGTTTTTATGGAAGACGATGACGCGCTCACTAAAGATGGCATCATTCGCACGATTTATGACCCGACCGCGGGAACAGGTGGCTTTCTTTCATCAGGCATGGAATATGTCCACGAGCTAAATCCCAATGCGGTGATTCGTGCTTTTGGGCAAGAACTCAATCCCGAAAGTTATGCGATTTGCAAAGCCGATATGCTCATCAAAGGGCAAGAAGTTCAAAATATCAAACTGGGTAACACGCTTTCAAACGACCAACTTTATTCACAAAAATTCGATTATATGTTGTCGAATCCGCCGTTTGGTGTGGATTGGAAAAAGATTGAAACTGACATCAAAGACGAACACACCCAAAAAGGATTTGATGGGCGTTTTGGTGCAGGTTTGCCGCGCGTTTCAGATGGTTCGTTGTTATTTTTGATGCACCTAATTAGCAAATTACGCGACGCAGCAGACGGCGGCGCACGGATTGGCATTATTTTGAACGGCTCGCCTTTGTTCACAGGTGGCGCGGGTTCGGGTGAATCTGAAATCCGTCGTTACATTTTAGAAGCGGATTTGCTTGAAGCGATTGTCGCCTTGCCGACCGATATGTTCTACAACACTGGCATTTCAACGTATGTTTGGGTTTTGTCGAACAAAAAAGCGCGTGAACGCAAAGGCAAAGTCCAACTGATTAACGCGGTAAATTTATGTGGCAAAATGCGAAAGTCACTCGGTTCAAAACGGAACGAAATGGACGAAGACGACATTGCGACCGTTACTCGTGCGTTTGGTGAATTTGCCGAAATTGAAGCGCGTGAACTCGATAAACCCGCTGAACAAAAAAGCAATCGCGGTCGTCAATCTGCCAACAAAAAAGCCGAAGTCGCTAAAACGTTTGCCAGCAAAATTTTCAACAGTTACGAGTTTGGTTATCGGCGCATCACGATTGAACGCCCATTGCGTGAATCGTACCAATTTAGCGATGAACGGATTACTGAATGTCGTTTTGCCGCTGGTGCTTTGAACGCGCCAATGAAATCGATTTATGCTCAGTTTGGCGACGATTTAAGCGACCATGACGAAATTCGCAAACATCTCAAAATTCATTTCCCCGACTTCAAAGAAAAACAAATCAAAGATGTTTTAGAACCCAAACTTTGGCAAGACCAAAAAGCGTTATTAGAAAAAGCCCAAAAACTGCAAAGCGTTACTGGTTTGGCGCAATTCGATGACATGAATGGTTTTGAAGAGGCGTTAAAAATCGCGGTAAAAAAAGCCGCCGTCACACTCGACACGAAAGAGAAAAAACAACTCAAAGATGCCGTGAGTTGGCGCAATCCTGCCGCCGAAAAAGTCATCAAGAAAACTCACAAAGGCAAAGCCAATCCGCTTTATGGTTTGTTTGAAGTCGGTGGCGAACTTATCGAGTATCAAGCCGATTCTGAATTGCGCGACAATGAAAATGTCGCGCTCAATCCTGCGTTAAGCGTGAATGAAATCAACGAAGCGTATTTCAAAAAAGAAGTCTTGCCGCACGTTCCTGACGCTTGGATTGATGCCAGCAAACGCGATGATAAAGACGGTGAAATCGGGATTGTGGGTTATGAAATCCCGTTTAATCGTCATTTTTATCAATATCAGCCACCGCGTGATTTAGTCCAGATTGATGCCGATTTAGATGCCGTCAGCGCAGAAATTATGAAATTGTTGCAAGAGGTGCATTCTTGAACTCCCGCATTTTCAAAACGCGCTTTTTCACCCGTCAAATGCAGAAAATCGGTTTGTCTGACGAGTTACTTTTAAATGCCGTCGATGAAATGGAACGCGGTTTAATTGATGCGGATTTAGGTGGTGGCGTAGTTAAAAAACGCATCGCGTTACCCAATCGCGGCAAAAGTGGTAGCACTCGCACTTTGATTGCCACAAACAAAAATGACCGCTGGTTTTTTGTGTTGGGATTTGAGAAAAATCAGCTGGAAAATATCACTGGAAAAGATTTAAAAGCGTTAAAAGTGGTTGCAGCTGATTTGTTAAATTATTCTGATGAAGAACTCAATGCAGCTGTGAAAAATGACAAATTAGAGGTGCTACTATGAAAACAAAAAAGAAAAGTCTGATACTTGAAGCGGTGTATGAAACTGCGAGCGATTTATATGCTTGTGGGTTAATCAACGAAGAAAGAATGCAGGAGTACAAAGAACTTTGTTTAGAGCCTGAACCTATCAAGATTGATTACGACGTTTTCGAGTGCATCAATCAAAAATACGGCTCTAATCGTGAAAAATTACAGGTTTTGATTAACGATTTACTCCGCAAACAATTGAATATCAGCCAGCCCGTTTTATGAAATACCAAACCTATCCCGCGTATAAAGATTCTGGTGTTGAGTTTTTAGGATTGATTCCTTCCGATTGGCAAGTTGCACAATTAAGGGAACCTCTAATGATTCAAATTTAGGTTTTTAGACCTTAATAAAATCAAATGGTTACACTACCAACAATGGCAAAAAATGCAATTATTAGAGGTTCCCTTAAAACGTAGCGTTGATGGTTGCGTAAATGGTTTTTGGGGCGGAGAACCTAACGAAGATGAAAACGACACCATTGTGATTCGAGTTGCTGATTTTGAACGCGCCAAACTTTCGTTAAAAGATGAAGGCTACACATATCGCAGAATTGAAGATAAAGAAAAAGTTAGGCGATTGCTAAAATTTGGCGACTTACTTTTAGAAAAATCAGGCGGTGGCGAAAAAACTTTAGTCGGGCAAGTTGTTTTATTTGATAAAAATTTCGAGGCAATTACGTCAAATTTCGTTGCAAAAATGACTCCGAATTCTGGTTTTGATGGTCGATTTTTGAATTATGTTTTTAGTCGCTTGTATGGTGACAGAATTAACTATTGTTCTATAAAGCAAAACACTGGAATTCAAAATTTAGATTCCGATTCATATTTGGCAGAAAAAGTTGGTTTTCCTGCTTTTGAAGAACAACAAAAAATCGCTCAATTCCTCGACCACGAAACCGCCAAAATTGATACGCTGATAGAAAAACAACAGCGGCTCATCGAACTGCTCAAAGAAAAACGTCAGGCAGTCATTAGCCATGCCGTGACCAAAGGTTTAAATCCTAACGCACCGATGAAAGATTCGGGTGTTGAGTGGTTGGGCGAAGTGCCTGAGCATTGGGAGGTTAAACGATTAAAAGATGTATTGTCAGAGCCTGTAAAAAATGGATTATTTAAAAAAAAGGAACAATTTGGAACAGGCAGTTTTTTAGTGAATGTTGGTGATTTATATGCTGATAATTATTTCATTAACCTTGAAACTTTGGAACGGGTGATTACAACTCCAGACGAAAGAAAAATGTACAAAGTAGAAGCTGGAGATATATTTTTTGTGCGGTCATCTTTGAAATTAGAAGGAATTGGACGGTCTGCATGTTTTTTAGAAAATCACGATGATGTTGTTTTTGAATGTCATATCGTTAATGCACGACCAAATAAACAGTTAATGTCTTCAAAATACTTAACTAGATACCTTAATTCGCTGCCTGTTTCTCAAGAATTTGTTAGCAGGTCAAAAACTACAACGATGACAACTATCGACCAAAGTAATTTAGTAACGATAAATGTTGTAGTCCCTCCTAAAAAAGAACAGCTTGAAATTGATGATTATCTCGATAAACAAATCAGCAAAATAGAAAAAGCGGAAAATTATGCTTTAGATTCTATTGATTTGTTAAAAGAACGCCGCACCGCCCTAATTTCTGCGGCAGTGACGGGGAAAATTGATGTTAGGAATTGGGGGAATTTATGAACCGCCAACAAGCCTTAAACACATTGGCAAAACTCAAACCCGAATTAGTGAAACGTTTTGGCGTGACGCGCTTGGCGTTATTTGGTTCAACGGTGCGTGATGAAGCTCGCCCCGAAAGCGATATTGATATTGTGGTGGCATTTGATAGCCCTGCGACTTCTGCAAAATACTTTGGTGTGCAATTTTATTTGGAAGATGAACTCGGCGTGCCTGTGGATTTAGTCACAGAAAAAGCAATGCGCCCTGAATTGCGACCTTTTATTGAACGGGAGGCGGTAAATGTCTGAACGAGAATGGCGTTTTTACATTAACAATATGTTGAATTTTGCTTATAACGTTTCGGCATACACGGAAGGTTTTACGCAACAAGAATTTGTCGATACGGGTTTAAATTACGATGCGACGATTCGGAATTTAGAGTTAATCGGTGAAGCGGCAACGCATATTCCCGCTGAAATTCGAGAAATTTATCGGACGATTCCTTGGCGGCAAGTTATCGCCACGCGAAATAAGTTGATTCACAATTATTTGGGGATTGATAACGATACGTTGTGGAGCATTATTCAAGATGATATTTCAGCGTTGGTTGATGAACTGGAGAAAATTGTAAATGACCAATAAAGCCAACGAATTACCGTTTCAAAACGAGGGTGCTGATTCCATTTAATGTACTGCCGCCCCCTGAAATTGATCAAATTTCTTCCAAAATTGTTCCCAGTAATCCGATTGGATAAGCGAACGCAAAGATAAAACCGTTTTTGCCCCACGAGTTTTCCATCGCATTCCCGAACAACATAGCCTTTGTTTCACAAGTGTTTTGCAAGCCGCTTCGGTTACGCCAGAACCAATAGGAAGCTGTTGCAGCGAATGATTAACGTAATCCATTCGATGACAATTATTGGAAAAATACGTCAAAGCCGCCTCCAAATTCGCGCGAACGGAAGCAGGGAGATTTTTCTTTCG
>CAINDC010000087.1 GCA_903847275.1 uncultured Pseudomonadota bacterium | reverse complement strand
CTCCTGCATTTGTTAACGCTGCAATTCGGTCTTCTAGGCTCGTAAATCTTTGTTTCATCTTTCTGTTATGGCTTCATGCTGTGATTGTTTAGTAGAATATCAAAAAAAGTGGTTGTTTTGAATTATTAGAGGTGACCTAAATACCCCGCCTCTTGCGGCGGCGCAGTTTATTTGGGTAAGGGATCATTCGTTTTGGGTGTTATTTATGCACCAACGCCTGCTTTTTACCCATTTTTTATGTGCCTACAAAATACAATCATCCGATTCTAAAAGTTTTTATTTATGCACCAACGCCTGAAAATTATTACGAAATGTTCAGTTCTATTTTTAAAGATTCCCTTTAGGATAAAAAAAATGTCAGGAAATACCATAGGAAAATTATTTACCGTCACGACGTTTGGCGAAAGTCACGGCGCGGCGTTGGGTTGTATTATTGACGGTTGCCCGCCGATGATGGAACTTTGCGAGGCGGATATTCAAATCGATTTAGATCGCCGCAAACCAGGAACATCGCGTCACACCACGCAACGCCGTGAAGCCGACGAAGTGAAAATCTTGTCGGGTATTTTTGAAGGCAAAACCACAGGCACGCCGATTGGTTTGTTAATCGAAAACACCGACCAGCGTTCAAAAGATTATTCAAAAATCTCGCAAGCGTTTCGACCGGGTCACGCCGATTTCACTTATCAGCAAAAATACGGTTTTCGTGATTATCGCGGCGGTGGACGTTCTTCTGCGCGTGAAACGGCGATGCGTGTAGCGGCTGGCGCGATTGCCAAAAAATATCTCAAAGAAATTGCGGGTATTGAAATTCGTGGTTATTTGTCACAACTCGGCACAATAAAAATTGATGAAGTTGACTGGGATATTGTCGAAACGAATCCATTTTTTTGTCCCGACGTGAACAAAATCGCCGAAATGGAAAGCTACATGGACGCGCTTCGCAAAGAAGGCGAATCGATTGGCGCACGCATTGAAGTCGTAGCAACGAATGTTCCTGCAGGTTTAGGCGAACCGATTTTTGACCGATTAGATGCAGAACTTGCCTACGCTTTGATGAGCATTAACGCGGTAAAAGGTGTAGAAATCGGTGACGGTTTTAAATGCGTCGAAGCAAAAGGCACGCAATTCCGTGATGAAATTACGCCCGATGGTTTTTTGAGTAATCATGCGGGTGGCATTTTGGGCGGCATTTCCAGCGGTCAAACAATCACCGCAAGTATTGCGTTAAAACCCACGTCCAGCCTACGTTTAGCAGGAAAAAGTATTGACCTCGAAGGTAACGCTGTCGAAGTGATTACCGAAGGACGACATGATCCGTGTGTGGGAATTCGCGCCACGCCAATTGCCGAAGCAATGGTGGCAATTGTGCTAATGGATCATCTTTTACGACAACGCGCCCAAAATGGTAACGTAAAATAAAATCCAAAACTATAATAATAGGGGTAACGTCCAAAGGCGGGCGTTATCCCTATTTTTTTTCACTCCATTTTCGAGTATAGGCTTTATGACACAAAAAAATCTCACCCTTGGCATCGCCAATTTTAACTACGCGGATTTATATGATTCGGCGCGATTAACGGATTTGCTAGCTGTTTTTGATGAATCCGTGAAATATCACGATGCGAATTTATATGAAAATTATATTTCGTATCGCAACACGCAAGGTGCGAATTTATCGCCTGAGCAACAATCGGCGATGCTGGTTCAAGTCGCGCCATTCGTCGGAAAATTTGTTGCTAAATTATTCAATGTTGAAGCCGAACATCAAGCGCAAAAATCCTATATTCAATCTGAAATTGAAACCATTTTTACCTTTAAAAATGAAGTCGTTGAAAAATTGGGCGTGGTTTTCAAAGGGCAAACAACGGACGATTGGAAAATTCCAGATATTTTGAATCGTTTTGATTTGTTAATCGAAGCAGGTTTCCCCGAAGCAAATACAACTGAAGATGACGAACACCGTGTCGCACAAGTTGGCGCGGTGATTGGTTCACTCGCAAACCATTACAAAACATTAGCAAAAGGCAAAGAAAGTAATTATGAAAATGCCGATTTGCAAGCCGAAGCCTTGCGCGAAAAATTAAAATCTCACGAACTCGCAGCAACCGAATTCGCTGACATTCTCAATGCGCTAGATTTCACCGAATTCACCGCTGGTTTAATGGATGTGGTGCAACGTTGGTGTTTTGTCGCGCAACAAGATAACGATGTTGTCGCGGATTGGCTCAGTTTCAAATTCCCTGAAAAACGGGATTTCGATAATTTAGTCGAACATGAACTCATCGACAAAACCGAATTTAATGTCTGGATGGGCGAACACCGTCGTCGCCGTGATGGTTTCAAATTAACCGATTTACGTTACAACGAACGCCAAGTTTTATCGGAAGTGAATCATTGTATTTACTGCCACGAGCGTGATACCGATTCATGCTCAAAAGGCATGATTAACAAAAAAACACAGATTTTCAAAGCTGATCCGCTGGGCGTAACGACGATCGGTTGCCCGCTTGATGAAAAAATTTCAGAAATGAATATCTTGAAACGTGACGGCGATAACATTGGCGCGTTGGCGATTGTGACTGTTGATAATCCAATGTGTGCAGGCACGGGGCATCGGATTTGTAACGAATGTATGAAAGGCTGTATTTACCAAAAAACCGACCCTGTGAACATTCCTCAAATCGAAACCAACGTTTTAACCGACGTTTTGTTTATGCCTTACGGGTTTGAAATTTACAGCTTGTTGACGCGCTGGAATCCGCTCAACGTCAAACGCCCTGTGATGTTGCCGTACAACGGTAAAAATGCGCTCGTTGTCGGTTTAGGTCCTGCGGGTTATACGATGAGCCATTATTTGCTTAACGAAGGTTTTGCGGTGGCGGGCATTGACGGGCTGAAATTGGAACCATTGCCCGTTGAATTAACAGGTGACGCAGATAATTTACCTGCTCCGATTGCGGATTTCAAAGACCTTTATGAAGATTTAGACAAACGTATTTTGGCGGGTTTTGGCGGCGTTGCTGAATATGGGATTACGGTGCGTTGGGACAAAAACTTTTTGAAAGTCATGTATTTAATGTTGTTGCGTCGTCAAACTTTTAGAGCTTACGGCGGTGTGCGTTTTGGTGGCACATTGACGATTGATGATGCGTGGGAAATGGGTTTTGACCATATTTGTATTGCCTCAGGTGCAGGTCAACCAACGATTATTGATTTGAAAAACAACCTCATGCGCGGTATTCGCAAAGCCTCAGATTTTTTGATGGCGTTGCAATTAACAGGTGCGGCAAAAGCCTCTTCGCTTGCGAATTTACAAGTGCGTTTGCCAGCGGGTGTGATTGGTGGCGGTTTGACAGCGATTGATACCGCAACAGAATTGATGGCGTATTACCCCGTGCAAGTTGAAAAAATTCTGCATCGTTATGAAATTTTGGCAAAAACTTACGGCGAACAAACCGTTCGGGCGCGTTATGACAAAGAAGAAATCATCATTTTGGATGAGTTTTTAGCGCACGGAAAAGCGATTGTTGCTGAACGTCAACGCGCAGAATCCGAAGGTGAATTACCTGATTTTCAACCGTTAGTGGAATCATGGGGCGGCGTGACGTTGTTCTATCGCAAAGGCATCAAAGACGCGCCCGCGTATCGTCAAAACCACGAAGAAATCAGCGAAGCCCTAGAAGAAGGTATTGCGTTGGCGGAATTCATGAGTCCAGTTGGTGCGAATGCGGATGAATTTGGACATTTGGTGTCAGTTGATTTCCAAAATACCCAAACCAAAGCCGATGTAAATGTGTCATTGCGTAATTTGTACGTTGCGGCGGGAACTTCGCCCAACACAATTTACCAAAGCGAATATCCTGACACGTTTGTGATGGATAAATGGTTCTTCCAACGTTACGAACCAGAATTTGAAAATGGTACGGTTTCGCTCGTTGCGAGCAATGATGAAAAAATGCCAAAAATCGGCAAACCTGCACCGCTTACGTCGTATCAAAAAGATGGCAAATTCATCAGTTTTTATGGCGACAACCACCCTGTTTATGCGGGTAACGTCGTGAAAGCGATGGCGAGCGCGAAAAATGGTTATCCGTATGTGGTCAAATTGTTCGAGCAAGAATTGGCAAGTTTGAATCCTTCTCAACAAGCCGAACGTGATGCAGCGGCTAAAAATTTATTTGCCCGTTTGGATGATTCATTCAAAGCGACGATTGTTGAAATCAACCGTTTAACACCGACGATTGTTGAAATTGTGATTAAAGCTCCGCTTGCCGCTGAAAAATTTGAAGCAGGTCAATTCTATCGTGTGCAAAATTACGAAGCGTTTGCACCGACGGTTGAAGGCACAGTTTTAGCCGCAGAAGGTTTAGCGTTGACAGGCGCAGAAGTGAACAAAGAAAACGGCACGGTTTCCTTGATTGCGCTCGAAATGGGTTCATCGTCGCGGTTGTGTGCAACGTGGAAAGCGGGCGACCCAGTCGTTTTGATGGGGGTCACAGGTACGCCAACCGAAATTCCAACAGGTCAAACCGTGTTGTTAATTGGCGGCGGCTTGGGAAATGCGGTGTTGTTCTCAATCGGCAAAGCCTTACGCAACGCTGGTAATAAAGTGATTTATTTCGCGGGTTACAATTTGGCGCAAGACCGTTTCAAAGTCGAAGACGTGGAAGCGGCCGCAGATATTGTGATTTGGTCGGTGAATAAAGGCGAAAATGTTGTGCCATTCACGCCAACACGTCCGCAAGATAAAACGTTTGTCGGCAATATTTTAGAAGCGATGATTGCTTACGGAAAAGGTGAATTGGGCGAGCAACCGATTTCACTCGCAGACGTTGACCATTTGATTGTGATTGGTTCGGACAGAATGATGGAAGCGGTTAAACATGCGCGTTTTGATGTCTTGAAACCGTATTTGACCAAAGCACATCACGCGGTCGGTTCAATCAATTCACCGATGCAGTGCATGATGAAAGGGATTTGCGCTCAATGTTTGTGTAAACACGTTGATAAAGACAGCGGCAAAGAGTTCTTTGTTTATTCGTGTTACAACCAAGATCAAGATTTGGATAAAGTTGATTTCCCGAATTTGAATGCGCGTCTCAAACAAAACACCGTGCAGGAGAAATTGTCTAATCTTTGGTTGGATTATTTGTTGACAGCTCAAGTGACTCAAGCGTTGGATTACCCAGTAAAAACCGAAACAAATGAGTCGTTGACGAAGTAGTTTCAAATTTAATCGAAGTGGCACATGAGAATTGTTGATTTCTTGTTTGCCGCTTCGAGTTTAAACAATTAAGGAACTTTTATGGCTGAGAACAAAAATCTTACACGCTTTACAATTCACGATGACGGCACTGTCACCGACACAAAAACAGGTTTAATGTGAAAACGATGTGCCGAAGGACAAACGGGCGAAGATTGCAGCGGTGGTGAAGCCCCAAAATTTACATGGGAGGAAGCAATGGAACATGCTGAAAATGTCAATTTCAGCGGTGGTTTTGCAAATTATCAAGATTGGCGCGTACCTACAATTGATGAGTTAGAGTCAATTATTGCTAAGAAATATAAACCAACAATTGATCGGATAGCATTTCCTAACACATCACCAGATTTCTTTTGGTCGTCCTCGCTTGATACTGAAAATGATAAGTATGCGTGGTTTGTTAGCTTCCGCCATGGCAACGCTAGCTACGCAAATATTAGGCGAACCTATCATGTCGATACGCACTACTATTACGTTCGGTTAGTGCGAGGCTGAGAGTAACTGCTTCCTTTTACTGATTAAATAAATCCTACAAAACAACACTAAAATATGACAGACAACAAAAACACACCAAAAATAATGTAACTACTCAGCCCCTTGCAAAAATCCGAGAATTCAAGCACATTATCGAGTATGAAAAACCTCTCTGATTTGACTCATGCAGATAAAGACAAGCTGATTACTGATTTGTACGAGCTTGTGGCTGAGTTACGTCTGATT
>CAINDC010000086.1 GCA_903847275.1 uncultured Pseudomonadota bacterium | reverse complement strand
GACTGCCGTCATGGGCAATCCACCTAACAAACCACTGACGATATTGCCCACGCCTTGTGCTTTAAGTTCCCGATTTGTTGGGGAAATACGTTTGAGCGGATCAAGTTTATCTGTTGCTTCCAAACTCAATAACGTTTCCAAGCTGGCAATAATGGCAATAGTTGCGGCGACAACATAAGTGTGTGGATTGGTTAAATACTGAAAATTAGGAAAAATGAAATTATCGAAAAATTCTTTTGGACTATTTGTAATCGGTAGGCTGACTAAATGTTTTGCACTAACGGCAAAGTCTGGCGCGAATTGCATCGCCCATTCATTAAAACCAACACCCCAAATAACAGCAATTAACGGCGCAGGAATAAATTTTAGAACGGGGTGGCTTTTAAAAAATCCCCAACCGATTAAAATCAACAATGCCACGCTACTAATAATGACTGCACCTAATGAAATGGCACTAAATGAATCGAATAATTCTAAAAAACTCGATTCAGCCGTTTCTTGCATATAACTTTCGTCGCCTTCATAACTGGTGTCATAACCTGTCGCGTGCGGGATTTGTTTAATAATTAAAATTAAACCAATTGCGGCAAGCATCCCTTCAATCACTGCGGAAGGAAAAAATGCACCGATAATACCAGCGCGTAAATAACCCAATGCCAGTTGAAAAATACCTGCTAAAACCACAGCCACCAATAAACCTTGAAAACTACCCAGTTTTTCAATAGCAGTAAAAACAATCACCGTTAAACCCGCAGCAGGTCCAGAAACACAAAGTTGCGAACCACTTAACATTGAAACCAAAAGTCCACCAACCAATCCAGCGATGATTCCTGAAAACAAGGGCGCACCCGAAGCTAATGCAATGCCTAAACATAATGGTAAGGCGACTAAAAAAACCACTAATGACGCAGGTGCATCATCTTTAAAA
The DNA here is from genome assembly GCA_903847275.1 of uncultured Pseudomonadota bacterium. Taxonomy (GTDB): domain Bacteria; phylum Pseudomonadota; class Gammaproteobacteria; order Methylococcales; family Methylomonadaceae; genus UBA10906. The sequence goes on along the minus strand of CAINDC010000086.1, from coordinate 3,994 downwards.
TGCTTACTGTAATACTGAATGTGTTTGTGAATCATGGTCGCAACTCTCGATTATTTAGTGTTTTTTTTGTTTTTTAACACTTTCTGGCATCAATGAAGAATGATGATGTTCAATTAACCATTGGTCATCATCGTATTCATAAACGAATGAGTAACGCGCAGGAACTTCTTTGATTTTGCCATTTTTTTCGTGAAGTGTGAAAGTGTAAAGTCCTGTATCTGACGCAGTATTGCAACCAATACTGATGCTGCGCGAATCAATTTTCCCTTGAGGTTTTTTTTCTAAGAAATGCACAAAATAATCTGCGATTTTTTCGTGGGTTGGTCGCACTTCGTTTGAAAGTGTCGCTAATAAAACCGCATCATGCGCGTATAAAGAAGCAACATTTTCGGCATTTAATGTCGCAAGTGCGGCATTCCAAAGATCGAATAAAGCGGCAATTTCGGCTTCGGTTGTTTTTACACAAGTTATGGTGTTATGTGTTTCAGCGTGGGGGTGTACAAAAGCTGGTTCTGCTTGAGCTGAAAATGAAGTCGCGGAGAAAATAGCTAAAACAGTAAATATCTTTTTCATAATAATTCCAAATTGGTGGGTAGAAAAAAGGCGATTTAAAAATCGCCTTATGTTTTAAATTGCTTGCTTGATTCTATCAAGAGCCGTTTTTAGATTTTCCATACTGGTCGCAATCGAAAGCCGAATATGCCCTGCCGTCCCAAATGCTGAACCTGGAACAAGTGCCACACCTGCTTTTTCAATCAAATAGTCTGAAAACGCTAAATCGTCATCAATGCCATCTAAACGTTCGAGTAATTTTTCAATGTTCGGGAAAACGTAAAACGTGCCGTCTGTTTCAACACATTCCACGCCTTCAATTGTGTTCAATTCGGCAACAACGAAATCGTGACGTTTTTTGAATTCTTTGTTCATTTCAGCAATAAAACTTTGATCGCCAGTCAATGCAGCAAGTGCTGCATATTGTGAAATTGACGTTGGATTTGAGGTGCTTTGTGATTGAATCGTACACATGGCTTCAATCAATTTTTCATTTCCCGCCGCATAACCAATGCGCCAACCTGTCATTGAATACGCTTTTGACACACCATTCATCACAATTGTGCGATCGTAAAATTCAGGATGCGCGTTCAAAATGTTCACAAATTGTTTGCCTTCCCACAAAATATGCTCGTACATATCGTCGGTTGCGATAATGATATTTGGAAAATCAGTTAACACATCGCCTAACGCTTTTAATTCATCTAGCGAATATGCTGAACCCGATGGATTTGATGGACTGTTAATGAAAATTAAACGGGTTTTTTCAGTAATTGCAGCGCGTAATTGCTCAGGCGAAATTTTGAAATTCTGCGCTTGTGTGGTTTCAATAATGACGGGAACGCCATCTGCCAACAAAACCATATCAGGATATGAAACCCAATATGGCGCAGGAATAATCACTTCATCGCCAGCATTTAAAAGGGCTTGCGTTAAATTAAACGAGCTTTGTTTGCCGCCACAGGAAACTAAAATTTGTTTCGCGTTGTATTCCAAACCGTTATCGTTTTTGAATTTGTCGATAATCGCTTTTTTCAACGGCGCGATACCATCAACCGCCGTGTATTTGGTGAAACCTTTGTTAATCGCGTCAATCGCGGCTTGTTTAATAAATTCAGGCGTGTCGAAATCGGGTTCGCCTGCACCCAAACCAATAATATCGTGACCTGCGGCTCGCATTTGTGCGGCTCTGGCAGTAATGGCTAAGGTTGGGGAAGGTTTTACTGCATTTACGCGATTAGAAAGTTTGATGTTCATTATTTTGTAGAGTTCTGTAATTTAGACAAACAAAAGGCGCAAAGCAAAAAGCCTTACGCCTGTTTTAGTGAATTAACGCAAATTTTGCAATGCTGCAATACGTTCTTCAAGCGGTGGATGCGTCATGAATAATTTCATTGAACCACTGCCGCTAATGCCAAATGCCGCTAATTGACCTGGTAATTCAGCGGGTTCATGAACACGTTGCAGAGCTTGCAAAGCAGAAATCATTTTTTCACGACCTGCTAAATTCGCACCACCTTCATCTGCTCTGAATTCGCGGTAACGTGAAAACCACATCGTCAACATTGAAGCCAAAATACCGAGGGCAATTTGCGCGACCATTTGTGTGACGTAATACGCCCAACCGTAGCCACTTTCTTCGTTTTTCAAAATAACTTTGTCTACAAAATGCCCAATAATTGTGGCAAAGAAATAAACGAAAGTATTCACAACGCCTTGCATCAATGCCATCGTAATCATGTCGCCGTTGGCAACGTGGCTAATTTCGTGACCCACAACGGCTTCCACTTCGTCAGCGTTCATTGCGTGCAATAAACCTGTACTGACCGCCACTAACGCATTATCACGACTTGCACCAGTCGCAAACGCATTAGGTTCAGGCGATTCAAAAATACCCACTTCTGGCATTCCAATTCCAGCGTGCTTTGCTTGACGCGCCACAATTTCCATCAACCATTGTTCAGTTTGATTTTGTGGATGTTCAATAACAACCACGCCCATGCCACGTTTTGCAGACCATTTCGACATTAACAACGAAATGACAGAACCAGACGAACCAATAATGGCAGACATCACGAGCAATTTTTTCAAATCTAAATCGACACCGTTTGCCGCAAGTGAGCTATGTAAACCCAATAAATTAAAAATAACACCAATTACCAGCATCACAGCAAGGTTGGTGACTAAAAATAAAAATATACGTTTCATAAAATGATTTCCTCGATTAAATGAATAAATTGAAAACGAACTGATTTTGCCATAAAAACAAAAGACTGTCGCGCTTAGAGCTTTTCTCGAAATACAAAATACACGGCACCAATTAAACAAAAAAATGCCCACAAATAATCTAGCTTTAGGGGTTCGCGCAAATAATAAACAGAAAATGGTACAAACATGGACAAGGTGATGACTTCTTGAATAATTTTTAACTGCCCAATAGTTAAAACGGTGTACCCAATTCGATTGGCTGGAACTTGTAATAAATACTCGAATAATGCAATAAACCAACTCACTAACGCCGCGACAATCCAAGGTTTATTATGTAATTCTTTTAAATGCGCGTACCACGCAAACGTCATAAACACGTTACCGCAAATCAATAATCCAATACTAACCGTAACAGGATATAAATTACTAAGTGTAACGAGATTATTCCAATTCATCTTTGATTAGCGCATTAAATTCGTGTGTTTTTTCGAGCATTGAATTGTATTTTGTTTCGACTTTGTCCATGACTTCACTTAAAAACTGCGTTAAATCTTCGTCATCTAATTTCTTTGCAAATGACAAAATGTAATCTTCTAAATCGCTCATCGTGTCGGCATCAACCATTTCTTCTAAAAATAAAACCGATTTTGATGATTCTAATGTAACAAATAAATCTACGCCTGTGAGCGGTTTTTTTAGTTCTTTTTGGAGGTTATCAACCGATTTAATCACCTGTATTGCAACGTGATGTACCATTTTCAATAATGTTAATTTTTCGGTAAATCGATAAAGTTCAGCGGCAGTTTGACGAATTTCGATCAGCGCAGTTTTTAAATCTATGGGGGTAACAACGGTGTTTTGCATAAAAAATCACTCATTAACAGTTTTAGAATGTGCCAATTATAGCTCACGGTTCGTTCATTTTTAACGAGTTCCAAACAATTTAAGAATTCAGGTAACTACTCAGCCCAATACTGCGATAGGTGTCAAGCCAATTGTCGCTTTTTCGCTTTTGGGTGCGAATAAAAATCCCCGCCGCAAGCGGCGGGGTATTAAGTTGAACCTCTTCGCGGACTAAATTTGATATTCACACAGGGTGCTGATTCCATTTAATGTACTGCCGCCCCCTGAAATTGATCAAATTTCTTCCAAAATTGTTCCCAGTAATCCGATTGGATAAGCGAACGTAAAGATAAAACCGTTTTTGCCCCACGAGTTTTCCATCGCATTCCTG
>CAINDC010000085.1 GCA_903847275.1 uncultured Pseudomonadota bacterium | reverse complement strand
CGTCCCCAATATTCAAACGTTAAACTTGATAATCTGAGTAGTTCTTTTCACATTAAATATCAAAATGATTTGCTAAAAATTACGTTGCCAAATTTTGAGATGTCGATACCAGAAACAACGTTACACGGTGCAATATCGGCGACATTGAATGAAAATAATTTGATTGAAAATAGTTTTGGTCTTTTTTTAGATAAATTAGAAATTAGACCATTTATTCCTGTTGCTAATTTTTTTGCTGAAAAAAAATTTGAGTTAAATCAATTGCAAGGCACATTGCAAAATTTCAGTTTATTTTCACAACCAGAGCAACGAAAAATAGCAGCAAATGGTGAGTTTGAAGATTTAAAAATTAACGCAACAAACTTTAATATCGAGCATTTAAATGGTCATTTTCAAGGTAATGAGCTTGTTGGAATGCTACAACTAAATTCCGAAAAATTAGGGATTCATGCGCCCACATTATTTCGAGAAGTGTTACCAGAAATTGAATTAAAAACCGTTTTGAATTGGCAACAAACGCCTGAAGCGTGGAAAATTTATAGTGAAAAAATTATTTTAAATAATCGAGATATTCCCAGCGAAAGCAGTTTGCAATTGACGTTACCGAAGAATGGCGATGGTTTTATGGATTTACAAACTAAGTTTGAAATTCGTGACGCAACGCAAACGTGGCGATATTTGCCTGTTGGAATTATGGAAAAAGACATAATTGAATGGCTAGATAAAGCATTTGAAAAAGGACAGGTAAAAAATGGACAATTTTTGTTTTACGGTTTGCTGAAAGATTTTCCTTTTGAAAAAAATAATGGCGTGTTTGAAGTCTTGTTTGATGCTGAAAATGGTCGGCTTAATTACGCACCAGATTGGTTGCCACTCGATAATTTGACCGCGCAAGTACGCTTTTATCAAGACAGTTTACAAGTAAATTTATCGGGTATGGCGCAAAACGCGACGTTAAAAGCGGCTGAAATCACCATTCCATCGATGTCCAAGAGTAATTATGTTGGGATTATTGGAGAAGCAGAAGGGGAAATTTCGCAGGTGTTAGATTTTATGCAGCATACACCTTTGAAGTCACGAGTGGATTCAGTTTTAACCGCTATTTCACCACAAGGAAGAACCAACATTTCTCTCGATTTACAAATTGCCTTAATTGAAAAATTAACTTCAAAAGTGAAAGGTTCAGCGAGATTTCAAAATGCAAAACTCAAAGTAAAATCGTTAGATTTGCCTGTTCAAAATCTGACAGGCGCGTTGAAATTTACTGAAAATGGCGTTTTTAGTGATCGCATTGACGCAGTGGCGTTAAATCGTCCGATTCAAATTCGTTTGCAAAGTGGCGACACGCAAACCAGCGTCAATGTTATCGGCAGCACTAGCGTGGAAGATTTATTTTCGCAACTCGATATTTTGCCGCTCACAAAATTGAATGCAAAAACGACGTGGATTGAAGGTTTAACCGATTATCAACTTACGCTCGCGTTGCCTTACGGCAAAGCATCGCCGACGTTGCAAATTCAATCCATGTTAGCAGGTGTTTCATTAAATTTACCCGCTGAACTTGCAAAAGCTAAATTGCAAAAAGTTCCGTTTTCGATGCTGTTGACGCTCGGTGATGAAACATTTTTGCCTATAAAACTGAATTACAATGAAACCCTAAAAGCGGCTGTGAATATCGACTTAAAAAATAAACGCCTTGAACGTGGTGCAATTTTGTTAGGCGATGGTCAAGTTGAATTTCCAGAAACGTTAGGCGTAAGTTTAAAAATTTCGCGGGATAAATTAGCCTTGCAAGATTGGTTCGGTTTGGTGGCGAGTTCAGAAAATAATGCTGATGGCATTCACACGGTTTCACTTTATAGTCGAAATGCGTATTGGAAAAAATCTGAATTAGGTGAGTTCGATTTTGTTTTAAAACGTAATGATGAATTGTGGCAAGGGGATTTAAAAAGTACATTTGCACAGGGAAAAATTGCACAACAAAAAAATTCGATTCTTAAATTAGAACTCGAAAAATTGGATTTAGCATTTTTTAAACAATTACAAACAAGCAATGAAATCCCAAACGAAATTGTAGCAACGCCACCTACCACGTCAAAAAAATTACCATCGTTTTTGTTAGAAAGTGAAAAAACGTTTTGGAATGATAAACCACTTGGAAAATTAACAATCGAAACGACGCAAACTGAAAATGGAATGCAATTTAAAACCGTAGATTTGCAAGCAACGACGCATCATTTATTGATGTCTGGCGAATGGCAAAATGCACAAACTCAATTACATGGAAAATTAGATTTTTTTAAAGCTGGGCAGTTGTTTTCAAATTTAGGTATTACAAAAGACATTGCGGAAACAACGGGGAATATGAAATTAAATCTAAATTGGCAAGGCGCACCGCAGCAATTTAGTTTAGACAAATTGCGTGGACAAGCGGACTTGAATCTACAAAATGGACGAATTTTAAGTATAGAACCAGGCTTTGCAAGAATTTTGGGTGTATTAGCTTTGGAGCAATGGTTAAAGCGATTACAACTCGATTTTAGTGATGTGTATTCGGAAGGCTTAACCTTTAACAATATCAATGGACATTTTGATATTTTACAAGGCAAAGCCCACACCCAAGATTTAACGGTGGACGCAATTCCCGCTAAAATTGTATTGAAAGGCGATACTGATTTTGTGCAAGAAAATGTGGATTACTTGGTGAATGTCACGCCTAAAAGTGCCGATGCGGTGCCTATTGCTGGTACAATTGTCGGCAAAATTATGAGCCTCGTAGGAAAAACTTTAACGGGCAAAGATCAAGACGGTTTTTTCTTTGGTTCACAATATCAAGTCAAAGGTTCATGGGGAAATGTAGACGTTATTCCTGTTCATGAAAACGATGGTTTAATGCAAAAAACATGGCACGGAATTACAGATTTTTCGTGGCTAAATCAAAAACTTAATTCAAAAGAGGCTTATCATCATGACTAAATGTGCCGCCATTCAAATGGCTTCCAGTCCAAATATCAGTGCAAACTTATTAGAAGCAGAAAAACTAATTGCTGAAGCAGTAAAATCAGGTGCGAAATTAGTGGCATTGCCTGAAAATTTTGCGTTAATGGGGGATCACGAACAAGATAAAATCAAAGTCAAAGAAGCTGATGGCTTGGGAACAATTCAAAGTTTTTTGGAAGCGACTGCAAAAAAATATGGCGTGTGGATTGTTGGCGGTACGATTCCGATTGCAGGTGAAGATAAAAACAAAGTGCGTGCCGCGTGTTTAATTTATGACGATAAAGGCAAGCGGGTAGCGCGTTATGACAAAGTCCATTTGTTTGACGTTCACGTTCCGAACACGAATGAAGTTTATCGCGAATCAGATTCAATTGAAGCGGGCGATGATTCGTTGGTAATTGATACGCCGTTTGGACGAATGGGTGTAGCAGTTTGTTATGATTTACGTTTTCCTGAATTTTTTCGCAAAATGAGCGAACAAGGTGTCGATTTTATTGTGATTCCGTCAGCCTTTACCGCTGAAACTGGCGCGGCACATTGGGAGTTATTATTGCGAGCGCGAGCGGTTGAAAACTTGTGTTACGTCATCGCGCCAAATCAAGGCGGTTTCCATAAAAATGGTCGCCGCACGTTTGGTCACAGCATGATTATTGACCCGTGGGGCGTAATTTTGGATTGTTATAAAACGGGCAGCGGTTTTGTTTCTGCTGAAATTGACCACGAGCGAATTGTGAAAGTTCGTGCGGGTTTTCCTGTTTTGACACATCGTCGTTTTTTCTGTGAATAACATGAAAAATGGATTAGTGATTTTAGTTTTGAGTATTGGATTAGCTGCCTGTGGTTCGGTTGAAAATAGTCGTTATCGTGACACTGCAATGCTTGAAAAACCACCGATTTTAGCGTTGCAAAAAACACCAGCAAATGCTGTTATTGATGATAGCATCGAACCTAAAAAACAGCTCGGCGGTTTAGATGAAAAAGTGGTTTTGCTTGATGAAAGCCCCAAAAAGCTAGTTTTGAAACAATCTATTAGTGAAGCATGGCGCACAGTTGGAACAGCGTTGCGGCAAAGCGATATTAAAATAACTGATACCGATAAAAATAAATACAGCTATTACATCAGTTATCAATTGCGAGGTGTGTTGAAAAATATTTTAAGTGCGTTAAACGAAGAAGATACCAAAACCATTTATTTAGTCACACTCGTGCCTCAAAACGGTGACACAGTGATTCAAGTTACGTTGGCAAATCGTAATGAACAACGTAGTCAAAATACGGACGAAAATGTAACTCATGTTACTGATGACAGTGATGGTTTGATTGAATCGATTTACCACTTGTTGCGCGATGATGTGAAAACAGAATAATTTCTAACTATTTTTAACTTAACAAAGAGGATTTACCTATGAATGAAAATTGGATTGCACCATCTATTTTGTCTGCCAACTTTGCAAAATTGGGCGAAGAAGTAGACAACGTTTTAAAAGCTGGCGCGGATGTGGTGCATTTTGACGTGATGGATAATCACTTTGTACCGAACTTAACAATTGGACCTTTGGTGTGTGAAGCCTTACGCAAACATGGCGTGACTGCACCGATTGACGTGCATTTGATGGTTGAACCTGTTGACCGTTTGATTCCAGATTTTGCCAAAGCAGGCGCGAGCATTATCACGTTTCACCCAGAAGCCTCGACGCACATTGACCGCACGTTGCAATTGATTAAAGACAACGGTTGCCAAGCGGGTTTGGTTTTCAATCCTGGCACGCCGTTACATTATTTGGATTACGTCATGGATAAAATCGACATTATTTTGTTGATGTCGGTGAATCCAGGTTTTGGCGGTCAATCGTTTATTCCATCTGCTCTCGGAAAATTACGCGAAGTCAGAAAGCGCATCGACGAAAGTGGTCGTAACATTCGATTAGAAATCGACGGCGGCGTAAAAACTGATAACATCCGCGAAATCAAAGCAGCTGGCGCAGATACTTTCGTAGCGGGTTCAGCAATTTTTAGCCAACCTGATTACAAAAAAGTTATTGACGAAATGCGTGTTGAATTAGCGAAAGCGGTGTAATTATGTCAGCGAAATTGATTGCTTTTGACTTAGATGGAACATTGATTGATTCCGCGCCTGATTTGGTGGAAGCGGTCAATTTCGCGTTGACGAAACTCGATAAACCAACGCATTCGCAAGCGACAATTCAACAATGGATTGGCAACGGCGCAGATGTGTTGGTGAAACGGGCGTTGTTGAATAATTGGCACGTTGGCGAAATCCCCGCCGATTTTGAAGTGGCTTTTGAGCTATTTAAAACCTACTACGCCGAACACGATTGGGTTCATAGTCGATTATACGACGGTGTTTTGGAAACGTTAGACACACTGAAAAATGCCGATTTTAAATTGGCGTGTGTGACCAATAAAACCGCACGTTTCACGAATCCGTTAATGGAAACGGCAGGACTTGCACCGTATTTTGATTTCATTGCGTCGGGCGATACGTTTGCTGAAATGAAACCAAATCCATTGCCACTTTTAGAAACGGCAAAATTATTTAATGTTTTGCCTGAAAATGCATGGATGATTGGCGATTCGATTAACGATATTACCGCTGGCAAACTCGCAGGTTTTAAAACAATTGCCGTTTCTTACGGTTACGCAGGACAACATTCAATGGCAGATTTAAACGCTGACTACACAGTAAATGCCATGTCAGAAATTGTAGATGTAATCAAAAATGAAATTTAAAAAAGAATTTGACGTTATTGTCGTTGGCGGCGGTCACGCTGGCACAGAAGCCGCTTTAGCGGCTGCCCGAACAGGCGCACAAACCTTATTGCTCACCCAAAACATCGATACGCTTGGACAAATGAGTTGTAATCCTGCTATCGGGGGGATTGGCAAAGGACATTTAGTCAAAGAAATCGACGCGCTTGGCGGCATCATGGCGAAAGCGATTGATGTTGGCGGCATTCAATTTCGGATTTTGAACGCAAGCAAAGGTCCTGCAGTTCGAGCCACTCGCGCTCAAGCGGATCGCCAACTTTATAAACAAGCGATTCGCACCGCGTTAGAAAATCAGCCTAATTTGATGTTATTTCAACAAACGTGTGCCGATTTGATAGTTGAAGGCACAAAAGTGGTTGGCGTTAAAACCTTGATGGGTTTGGATTTTTCAGCGAAAGCTGTTGTTTTAACAGCGGGGACTTTTTTAGCAGGCAAAATTCACATTGGTTTGGAAAATTACAGCGGTGGACGTGCTGGCGATGCCGCGTCGATTGCGTTAGCAGAGCGTTTGCACGAATTACCGTTGCGAATTGACCGTTTAAAAACAGGCACGCCGCCACGAATTGATGCGCGAACGATTGATTTTTCAGTGTTGGAATTGCAACACGGTGATACGCCTACGCCTGTGTTTTCATTTTTGGGCAACCCGCAGCATCATCCGCGTCAAATTCCGTGTTTTATCACGCGAACCAACGAAAAAACCCACGATATTATTCGCAACGGTTTAGACCGTTCGCCGCTTTATTCAGGCATTATTGAAGGCATTGGCCCACGTTATTGCCCGTCGATTGAAGATAAAATTGTTCGTTTTGCTGACCGTGATTCGCATCAAATTTTTATCGAACCCGAAGGCTTAAACACACACGAAATTTATCCGAATGGTATTTCAACCAGTTTGCCGTTTGATGTGCAATATGAATTTGTGCGCTCGATGTTAGGCTTTGAAAATGCTGAAATCATGCGTCCAGGTTATGCGATTGAATATGACTTTTTTGACCCGCGTGATTTGAAAAGTTCGCTTGAAAATAAGCATTTGGATGGGCTATTTTTCGCTGGGCAAATCAACGGCACGACAGGTTACGAAGAAGCCGCTGCACAAGGTTTGATTGCAGGTTTAAATGCGGCGCGTTTGACACGCGGCGAGGAAAGTTGGTGTCCGCGTCGTGATGAGGCTTACATTGGCGTGATGATTGACGATTTGATTACGCGCGGCACGCAAGAGCCGTATCGAATGTTCACCAGCCGCGCGGAATATCGGTTGTTGTTGCGCGAAGATAATGCCGATTTGCGTTTGACGGAAAAAGGGCGCGAGTTGAATTTGGTTGATGATGAACGTTGGCAAGCCTTTGAAACCAAAAGTGAAAATATCGACAAATTACAGACCGCGTTAAAACAAAAATGGATTCACACTGAAACCGAAAATGCCACGCAAGTTGAAACGTTTTGGGGCAAAGCCTTAAATAAAGAAGCGAATTTGACCGAATTATTGCGTCGCCCCGAAGTCGATATTAAAAATTTGCTGACGTTTTTAGACGATGAAACATTTGCCGAAGACGTGGCAGAACAAGTTGAAATTCAAGCAAAATACCAAGGTTATATCACGCGCCAACAAGCCGAAATCGAAAAAGCTCTGCGTTATGACCATTTAAAATTGCCTGCGAGTTTGGATTATAAAGATGTGTCGGGCTTGTCGAATGAAGTCAGTGAAAAATTGCAAAAACAACGCCCTGAAACCTTAGGACAAGCCTCACGCATTCAAGGAATTACGCCTGCGGCGATTTCATTATTGATGGTTCATTTGAAAAAGAAATCAGCATGAATTCAGAAGAAAAATTATTACGCGACGGTTTAACCGCGCTAAATCTCCCGACTGACGATGACAAAGTGGCGAAATTACTCGCCTTTATCACGTTAATTGAAAAATGGAATAAAGCCTACAATCTCACCGCTATTCGTCGTCGTGATGAAATGGTGAATTTGCATTTGCTGGATAGCGTGTCGATTTTGCCGTATTTGGAAGGCAAACGAATGATTGATGTTGGAACGGGCGCAGGGTTGCCGAGCATTCCACTTTCTATTTTTTGCCCTGATATTGAATTTCACTTACTCGACAGTAACGCGAAAAAAACCCGTTTTGTGCAACAAGCGATTTTGGAATTGAAGTTGCCAAACGTGAAAGTGACGCATAGTCGCGTTGAAGATTTTGAACCTGAGCAACTATTTGATACTGTTTTGACGAGAGCATTTGCGAGTTTGTCTGAAATCGTTGAATTAACACAGCATTTGATTTCTGAAAAAGGCGTATTACTTTGTATGAAGGGACAAACTCCTGCTGACGAACTCGCAGCGGTGCATGGACAAACAACGCTGATTTCGATTAACGTGCCGCACATTGAAGCCGAGCGGTGCTTGGTAAAAATTACACATTTAAAAAACTGAGGAAATATCGTGGGAAAAATTATTGCCGTGACCAATCAAAAAGGTGGCGTAGGAAAAACAACCACTAGCGTTAATTTAGCTGCGTCGCTTGCCGCATTGAAACAGCGCGTTTTGCTGGTGGATTTAGACCCACAAGGCAATGCGGCGATGGGTTGCGGCGTTGATAAACACGATATTCAACATTCCAGTTACGATTTGTTGATGGAAACGTTGCCCGCCGCGCAAACGGTCATTAAATTGCCTGAACTAAAATTTGATGTGATTGCAGGAAACGCGGATTTGACTGCCGCCGAAGTGGAATTGATGCAAGCTGAACGCAAGGAATTACGTTTGTCACACGCTTTGTTGACGATTAAAAGCGATTACGATTACATCATCATCGACTGTCCACCATCTCTAAATATGTTGACCTTGAATGCAATGGTTGCCGCAAATAGTTTGTTGATTCCGATGCAATGCGAATACTACGCGCTTGAAGGGATTTCGGCGTTAATGAGTACGTTAAAAAACATTCAAAGTACGGTGAATTCGGTACTGCATTTAGAAGGCGTTTTGCGAACCATGTTTGATGACAGAAATCGTTTAACAAAAGACGTTTCTGAAGAATTGATTCGTCATTTTGGTAATAAAGTTTTCAAATCGTGTATTCCTCGCAATATCCGTGTTGCCGAAGCTCCCAGTCACGGTTTGCCAGTTTTAAATTATGATAAAGGTTCAAAAGGCGCAGTGACGTATATGGCGTTAGCAAAAGAAATTTTGGCGAATGCAGAAAATGGCAACTAAACGTTTAGGTCGTGGTTTAGAAGCGTTGCTCGTTGACGTACCGACAGAATTGGGTTTCGTTCCGCAAATCGACACGAAACAGCAACAACAATTTCAACAAGAACGCGCTCAACTTTTACAAGAAGCTGAACATTTGAAATCGTTGCTCGACGCTTTTGAACAATTAGTTTTGCAACTTGAACCTTTAAAAAATCAAACATTATGAATATGAAAAAACGCGGTTTAGGTCGTGGTTTAGATGCACTTTTAGGCGATGTGCAAGTTGCGGCAAAACCTGAAAATGCCTCGATGCAACAAACGTTGCCGATTGAATTATTGCAACGCGGGAAATATCAACCACGCAAAGATATGAATCCTGAAAAGTTGCAGGATTTGGCGAATTCGATTGCGATGCAAGGCATTGTGCAGCCGATTGTGGTGCGGCATATTTCGCCTGAACAATATGAAATTGTGGCGGGTGAACGTCGTTGGCGAGCCGCGCAACTTGCAGGTTTGCAAGATGTCCCCGTGATTATCAAAGAAATGGACGACCGCACCGCGATGGCGATTGCGTTGATTGAAAACATTCAACGCGAAGATTTGAACGTTCTCGAAGAAGCCGATGCGTTGCAACGTTTATTGACTGAATTTAACATGACGCATCAACAAGTTGCGGACGCAGTAGGCAAGTCGCGTGCAACGGTAACGAATTTATTGCGTTTGCTTGAACTCGCGCCTGACGTTAAAAAAATGCTGGTGAATAAACAGCTTGAAATGGGACACGCACGAGCGTTGTTATCATTGACGGCAGAGCAACAAATTGAAGCGGCGCGAAAAATTACCAACGATGGTTTGACGGTGCGACTAGCTGAAAAATTGGTTAAAGACATTCAAAATCCACCGCAAAAAAGTGAAACAAAAAATAGTGTTATCGATTCGGACACACTATCGCTGCAAAACGATTTGAGTGTGAAGTTCGGAGCGAAAGTTCAAGTCGAAAGTAATGAAAATGGTAAAGGGAAATTGATTATTCATTATTCAAACTTGCTGGAATTGGAAGGTATTTTGAGCAAATTGCCGCAATGAAAACAAATGAATATGGAATCCGCCTTGATTAAACTTGGTTCGCTCGATATAATCCGTACCCATGTTTAAACCCTTGGAATTCAGTCTATGGCTGCTGATGCGTTATTAATTATTAAAATTCTTAAGTATCAAATTTTAGTGGTTTTCGCGGTCAGTTTAGTTTTGGCGTTGATATTAGATTTTGTTTCAGGTGGATTTGCGTTTTTGGGTGGTTTGATTGCTTTTTTACCTAACGCTTATTTAGGATTTCGCATAAAACAGACTGCGAAATTAGAGGCAAAAAAATTCATAAATTCTTTTTACGCCAGCGAGTCGATTAAATTAGTTTTAACGGCTTTGTTTTTTTTATTGGTATTTAGAATTCCAAACGTCAAATTATTACCGCTGTTAGCCTGCTATATCAGCACGTTATCAGTATTTTGGTTCGCATTATTGATGCGTTAAATTTTCAAGTTAAAAAGAAATATAGAGAGGAACGATGGCTACTGAAGCTCACGCCGAAGGTGCAACTGGCTACATTATTCACCATTTAACCGCATTGCGTGTTGGTGAAGGTTTTTGGAGTTTGAATCTTGATACCTTGTTTTTCTCAGTATTACTAGGTGGTGTATTCATTTGGTTTTTCAAAAATGCTGCTGATAAAGCAACCGCTGGTGTGCCAGGATTGGCACAAAATTTCGCTGAAATGTTAATTGAATTTGTTGATCAGCAAGTGAAAGATACTTTTCATGGTCATAGCAAATTGATTGCGCCGTTAGCATTAACGATTTTTTGCTGGGTATTTTTATTTAACTTCATGGATTTATTCCCCGTTGATATTTTGCCAGGCATTGCAGGTTTGATGGGAATTGAGTATTTGCGCGTTGTGCCAAGTACCGATTTGAACGCAACCTTTGCAATGTCGATTTCAGTATTTTTCCTAATTATTTTTTACAGTATTAAAATCAAAGGACCGATTGGCTTTGCAAAAGAGCTTATGTTCCAACCTTTTGGACCTTGGTTGACACCGTTTAACTTGCTGTTGAAATTAGTTGAAGAAATCGCAAAACCTATTTCGTTAGCGTTGCGGTTATTCGGTAACTTGTATGCAGGTGAGTTGATTTTTATTCTGATTGCTTTGTTACCTTGGTATGTTCAACCGCTGTTGAGTTTCCCTTGGGCAATTTTCCACATTCTCATTATCACCCTTCAGGCGTTTATTTTCATGGTACTGACAATTGTGTACTTGAGCATGGCGCACGAAGATCACTAGAATGTTTGGATTTGGTAAAAAATTAATTTCAGCAATTTTTGCCACAAGTTTGTTGGCTAGTAATGTTTTTGCAGTAGAGCCAAAACTTTCAGGAAGCTACATTTTTCAGTTACTTATCTCACCACCATCTGGGGCTATAACTGTACCTTTAGTTTTTCAAGCAAAGATAACACCGGATAAAACTGGGCAGGCTGGAAAAATATCTCTAACTAGAAGCTGGAACCTTGGAGATTTGATGAACTTTAAAGACGGCATTGTTACTTATAGCATTAAAAACAAGCATTTATTTATTTGTGGAACACTAGCTGGCACTGGAACATTAGATCCAACTAGTGCTGCGGGTAATTTACCATCTGCAACAACAGATTTAGATTGTGATAGTGATACCAAAAGCAAGGAAGGCTTTGATAATTTTTATGCTGATATTGATAGCAACAAAATTGCCCATTACGCTGTCGTTTATGGGGTGCTAGGGAAGCGCATGAATGGATTAAGTTCTGGAGTTGTTCCAACAATAAATGGGACATTAGTTAATCAGCCATTAAATGGAGCTTTAGTTAATCAGCAAGCTGGAATGGTAAATTTCTATGGGATGCTAGTTAGGCAATAGCTTTAAATTTATACAAGTTTTTTATTTTTCACATTTTTTATTAACAATACGTTGGAGGTATTATGGAACACGCAAAATTGATTGCTGATGTGCAGGGTATGACTGCAATCGCGGTAGGTTTAGTTTTAGGTTTGGGCGCATTAGGAACTGCTATCGGTTTCGGTTTATTAGGCGGCAAATTTTTGGAAGGCGCGGCGCGTCAACCTGAAATGGTTCCTATGTTACAAGTAAAAATGTTCGTTGTTGCGGGCTTATTGGACGCGGTAACAATGATTGGCGTTGGTTTGGCTTTATTCTTTACCTTCGCAAATCCATTCTTATCGGCAGTGGAAGCGGCAGCAGGTAAATAAGCCTGTGTTTCATTTTAATCGCAACAAGAGGATCGCATCGTGAGTATCAATGCTACTCTGATTGGGCAAATGATAACCTTTGCACTTCTGGTGTGGTTCACCATGAAGTACATTTGGCCGCCGTTATTTGACTCTTTAGAAGAACGTAAAAAGAAGATTGCTGACGGTTTAGCGGCAGCTGAAAAAGGTCAAGAACAAATTATTTTGGCTGAGAAAAAAGCTAAAATTGTTCTTAAAGAAGCTAAAGATCAGTCTTCCGAAATTGTGACGCTTGCTCAAAAACGTGCCAATGAAATCGTAGAAGAATCAAAACACACCGCAAAACAAGAAGGTGAGCGTTTAATTCTCGCTGCGAAAGGGCAGATTGATCAAGAATTACAACAGGCAAAAGAAGGTTTGCGAAAAGAAATTACGACGTTGGCATTGTCTGCCGCGCAGCAAATTCTAGGTGCAGAAATCGACAAAGCCAAACATCAAGACATTCTCAATAAAGTCTCTAGTCAATTAGGTTAAGCATAATGAGCGAACTAGCAACATTGGCAAGACCTTACGCCGTAGCAGTTTTTAAGCGAGCGAAGGAAACAGATTCTGCTAAGACTTGGTCAAAGAATTTAGCTTTTTTAGCCGCTGTGTTGAGTGATAAATCGATTTCGGGTGTGATTGATGACCCTAAAATTGGTAAGTCAGCGTTATCGACATTGTTGCTGGATATTTGCGAAGGTCAGCTTGATCAAGAAGGCAGTAATTTCTTAAAGCTACTGATTGAAAATAATCGCTTGAGTTTGATTGTGGCGATTGCCACGATATTCGAGACCTATAAAGCTGAAGATGAAGGCTCTATTGATGTTGATGTAAGTACGGCTTTTGCCTTTACTAAAGAGTCTAAACAAAGTTTCAATGCGACACTTGAAAAAGCTTTTGGTAAAAAAATCAATATGAAAATAGCGGTTGATTCGTCACTCATTGGTGGCGTTCTAGTTCGAGCAGGTGATCAGGTGATTGACGGTTCGGTTAGAGGTCAGCTTCAACAATTAGCACAAAGACTCTAAATTTAGAGCGAGAAAAAGTATGCAATTAAATCCATCTGAAATCAGTGATCTGATTAAAAAGAAGATCGAAAACTTCGATTTAAGTACGCAAGTACACACCGAAGGCACCGTTGTGAGTGTAACTGACGGGATTGTGCGAGTTCACGGACTTTCACAAGCAATGCAAGGCGAAATGCTAGAGTTTCCTGGTAATACCTTTGGTATGGCACTCAATTTAGAAAGAGATTCGGTTGGTGCTGTCGTTTTAGGTAGCTATCAACATATTTCTGAAGGCGATACCGTTAAATGTACGGGCAAGATTTTAGAAGTTCCTGTTGGCGAAGCTTTATTAGGTCGTGTAGTTGATGCCCTTGGTAATCCAATTGATGCAAAAGGCGTAATTGATACGACCGAGTTTTCGCCGATTGAAAAAATCGCTCCTGGCGTTATTGCACGTCAATCTGTTGAAGAGCCAGTTCAATTAGGCTTGAAATCAATCGACGCGATGATTCCAGTCGGTCGTGGTCAACGCGAGTTGATTATTGGCGATCGTCAAACGGGTAAAACTGCGATTGCTATTGATGCGATTATCAATCAAAAAGGCACAGGTATTAAATGTATCTATGTGGCGATTGGTCAAAAACGCTCGTCAATTGCCAACGTTGTTCGTAAATTAGAAGAACATGACGCATTAGCACACACGATTATCGTAGTCGCTTCGGCTTCTGAATCAGCGGCATTACAGTTCATCGCACCTTATACGGGTTGCACGATGGGCGAATACTTCCGCGATAAAGGTGAAGATGCGTTAATCATTTATGATGATTTAACTAAACAAGCCTGGGCATATCGTCAAGTTTCATTATTACTCCGCAGGCCACCAGGTCGTGAAGCGTATCCTGGCGACGTTTTCTATTTACATTCTCGTTTATTGGAACGCGCATCGCGTATCAATGCGGCTGAAGTTGAAAAGTTAACTGGCGGTAAAGTAAAAGGTAAAACGGGTTCTTTAACGGCATTACCAATTATTGAAACTCAAGGCGGGGACGTTTCGGCTTTCGTACCAACTAACGTAATTTCGATTACTGATGGACAAATCTTTTTAGAAAGTAACTTGTTCAATTCAGGCATTCGTCCTGCGGTAAATGCTGGTTTATCCGTTTCACGGGTAGGTGGCGCAGCGCAAACGAAAATTATCAAAAAGTTAGGCGGTGGTACTCGTTTAGATTTAGCTCAATATCGCGAATTAGCTGCATTTGCTCAATTTGCTTCAGATTTAGATGAAAGTACGCGTAAACAAATTGAACGTGGTCAACGTGTTACTGAATTGATGAAACAAAATCAGTATTCACCGATGTCAGTTGCACAAATGGCGGTTTCTTTGTTCGCAGCGAATGAAGGCTTTTTAGACACTGTTGAAGTGAATAAAGTCTTAAATTTTGAAGCGGCATTGCAATCGTACATGAAATCCGAACACACCGAATTGATGGCTAACATCAATGCGACTGGTGATTTCAACAACGACATTAGCACGGGCATTCGTTCAGCGATTGAAACGTTTGTAAAAACTCACAGTTGGTAAAAAGGTCTTCTTATGGCTGTTGGTAAAGAAATACGCACAAAGATCGGCAGTATTAAGAATACTCAGAAGATCACTCGCGCTATGGAAATGGTCGCGGCAAGTAAGATGCGTAAAACAAAAGAAAGAATGTTGGCAACACGCCCGTATTCAAAAAAGATTGGCACGATAATCAAGCATCTTGCTTATGCTAATCCAGAATACAAGCATTCTTTTTTGGTTAAACGTGAAGTAAAACGTATCGGCATTATTGTCGTGAGTTCTGATCGCGGTTTATGTGGCGGCTTGAATTCTAACTTGTTTAGAAAGTTGTTAGGGCGATTGAAGCAATGGGATAAAGCTGGGATTGAAGTTGACGTTTGTACGGTTGGCTCGAAAGCTTACGGTTTTTTCGCTGGTTTAAATAAGAGTACTGTAATCGGACATACAGCTAAATTAGGTGATACACCGCATTTAGATGACATTATTGGCATTATTAAAATTATGCTAGATGCGTACCATGCTGGTCAGATTGACGAATTACATGTTGTCAGCAATGAGTTTGTGAATACTATGACGCAACATCCGACTCTTGAAAAATTGTTGCCGATTGTGCCGAATGAATTGAATGATCAATTAAGTTCTCGTCATTGGGATTACATTTACGAACCAGATGCAAAAGAAGTTTTAGATCATCTATTGACACGTTATATTGAGTCGATTGTTTATCAAGGTTTAGTTGAGAATAATGCTTGTGAACAAGCCGCCCGAATGGTCGCCATGAAAAGTGCGTCCGACAATGCGGGTAACTTAATTAAAGAATTACAACTGATTTATAACAAAGCTAGACAAGCCGCTATTACTCAAGAAATTTCAGAAATTGTCGCTGGGGCAGCCGCTGTTTAAACTGGCGAAAAGTAGGTAGCGTAATGTCCCCCGTAAATTTGCGGGGGAGTTTCCAGATTTTCAGAAAAATATTTCCCTAGAGAGATAGGGTTGTTTCGAGGACGAATTTTTATGAGCGGTAAAATTGTTCAAATTATTGGGGCGGTTGTTGACGTGGAATTTCCACGCGATGAGCTGCCAAAGATTTATGATGCTTTAATTGTTGAAGGTAAAGGTTTAGTTTTAGAAGTACAACAACAATTAGGCGATGGCGTTGCTAGAGCTATTGCTATGGGGACTACCGATGGCTTAAGTCGTGGTTTGAACGTGATTAATACGAATGCTCCAATTTCTGTGCCAGTGGGTCAAGAAACGTTGGGACGCATTATGAACGTTCTCGGTGATCCAATCGATGAGAAAGGACCTATTGGTGAAAAAGTTAAATGGGCAATTCATCGTGAAGCTCCAAGCTACGCTGAACAAGCTGCGGCAACTGAATTGCTAGAAACAGGTATTAAAGTTATCGATTTAGTTTGTCCATTCACCAAAGGCGGTAAAGTCGGTTTATTCGGCGGCGCGGGTGTAGGCAAAACTGTTAACATGATGGAATTGATTCGTAACATCGCTATCGAACACAGTGGTTATTCGGTGTTTGCAGGCGTTGGTGAAAGAACTCGTGAAGGTAACGATTTCTATCACGAAATGACTGATTCAAACGTTATTGACAAAGTATCGCTTGTTTATGGGCAGATGAATGAGCCACCAGGAAACCGTTTGCGCGTTGCATTGACAGGTTTGACGATGGCAGAATACTTCCGTGACGAAGGTCGTGACGTATTGTTCTTCGTTGACAACATTTATCGTTACACCTTGGCTGGTACTGAAGTATCTGCGTTGTTAGGTCGTATGCCTTCTGCGGTAGGTTATCAACCAACGCTTGCTGAAGAAATGGGCGTGTTGCAAGAACGTATTACTTCTACGAAAACAGGTTCGATTACCTCGATTCAAGCGGTTTATGTTCCAGCGGACGATTTAACCGATCCGTCGCCTGCAACGACTTTCGCGCATTTAGACGCAACAGTTGTATTGTCACGTCAAATTGCAGAATTGGGTATTTATCCTGCGATTGATCCACTTGATTCAACTAGCCGTCAATTAGATCCATTAGTTATTGGTCAAGAGCATTATGATGTAGCGCGTAACGTTCAAGGTACATTGCAACGTTATAAAGAATTGCGCGATATTATTGCGATTTTGGGTATGGATGAATTATCTGAAGAAGATAAATTGCTTGTTGCCAGAGCGCGTAAAATTCAACGTTTCTTATCTCAACCTTTCTTTGTTGCGGAAGTATTTACAGGCTCACCTGGTAAATACGTTTCCTTGAAAGATACTATTGCTGGCTTTAAAGGCATTTTGGCTGGTGATTACGATGCGATTCCAGAACAAGCATTCTACATGGTTGGCACGATTGACGAAGCGTTAGAAAAAGCCAAAACGATGAAAGCGTAAGGCTGTTGTCTACTAACTTTAAATTTTTAAGGTAATAAAATGACTATGACAGTGCATGTAGACATCGTTAGTGCAGAAAAAGAGATTTTTTCGGGGTTGGCTGAAATGGTTTTTGCCCCCGCTGAAATGGGTGAACTTGGTATTTCACCTCGCCATGCGCCGTTAATCACAAGGCTCAATCCTGGTGAGGTTCGCGTCAAAGTAAGTAGCACCGAAAGCTACCCATTTTTTATTTCGGGCGGTTTGTTAGAAATTCAACCGCACGTTGTAACGATTTTGGCTGATACTGCAATTCGTGCAAAAGACATCGACGAAGCAGCAGCAATGCAAGCCAAAGCGAGAGCTGAAGAAATTTTGGCAGACAAAACCAGTCGCGTGGATTATGCTTCGGCGGAAAAACAATTGTTTCAAGCAATTATGCAATTACGCACACTCGATAGATTTAGAAAACGCGGCGGCTAACGATTTAAGTTATCGCTCGATTCTTGAAAAAAAGCCCGATAACGTCTGACGCTATCGGGCTTTTTTGTTTATTTTACGGAAAAGAAAAATGAATCTCACCACGATTATCCTCGCCGCTGGCAAAGGAACGCGAATGCGTTCGCAATTACCAAAAGTTTTACATTCAATTGGTTATAAATCATTGTTACGTCACGTTTATGATTTGAGTATTGGATTAGAAAATAATGTAATTCATATTGTGATTGGACACGGCGCGGAGCAGGTTAAAAAAACGTTAGCAGATTTGTCAGTTAATTGGATTGAACAAACACAGCAACTCGGTACTGGTCACGCAGTACAACAAGTGAGTGACCAAATTGACGATAATTCGATGGTGCTAATTTTGTACGGCGATGTTCCATTGTTGCAAGCTGAAACATTACAAATGTTGCTTTCTAAAACAAATGAAAAAACACTCGCACTTTTAACGGTAAATTTAGCTAATCCAACGGGTTACGGTCGCATTGTCCGTGATAATTCTGGAAAGGTTTTGCGAATTGTCGAAGAAAAAGATGCGACTGAAACGGAAAAACAAATTACCGAAGGCAACACAGGAATTTTAGCTGTGCAGGGAAAAGCCTTAAAAAAATGGCTTTTGCAACTTGGCAATAATAACGCCCAAGGCGAATACTACTTGACCGATATTATTGCTCTTGCCGTTGCCGATGGTTTTGAAATCGCCACCAGTTCGCCACAAAACGAAGACGAAGTTTTAGGTGTGAATGACAAATTACAACTTGCACATTTAGAACGCGTTTATCAATTGCAACAATCCCAAAAT
>CAINDC010000084.1 GCA_903847275.1 uncultured Pseudomonadota bacterium | reverse complement strand
GATATTGCGGGAACCGTGACTCAATTAACGGCAGCTGAGGGTAAACCTCAATTGGATGCTATTGCAGCTAAAGTAACTATCTCGCAAACCAAACTCAGTGGATTAGGCACTTTAAAAAGTGCCTTATCAACCTTTCAAAATTCAGTAAAAACACTAAGCAAAAGCACCACTTTTCAATCACAGGTTATTACGTCGAGTGATGAAAAGGTCTTAAAAGTAACTGTCGATCCAAGTGCGACAGCTGCAACTCATACAATTAAAATAAATACCTTAGCTTCCCCACAAAGATCGGTTTCCAACTCAGAATTTAAAAGCACAGATGTCGTTAATCCAGGAATTTTAACGTTTAAAGACAGCACTGGTGTATCTAAATTTTCAGCCATTATTACAAAAGGGGTCAACGATACACTGACTGGTTTGCGCGATACAATTAACAATGCAAAAGGCAATAATAGTGTTATCGCCAGTACCGTCAATGTCGATTCTAAAACTGTAGCAGGTACAACGGTTTCTAAATTAGTATTAACTGCAAAAACAGCAGGAACAGCAAATGCGTTTAGTGTAGATAGTTCTCTTGGTGATGTCCGTTTTAATTTAAATTCAGTTACTGCTCCTGCTAATTTCAATACAGTGGTTGCCACAGATACCAATGTTACTATTGATCCTCAACCGATTCCTGCTACACCACAACGATCTATTGCGAATAAAGAATTTACCAAGACAGATGTTGTGGCACCTGGCGTTATTTCTTTTAAAGATGCATCGGGTAATGAAAAATTTTCAGTTAATATCATTAAAGGGAATAACGATAAAATTTCTGCTGTAATGGATACAATCAATAATAATCCTACGAATACTATTTTGACTGCTAGTGTGGTTAATGTTGACTCTAAAATTACTCTAGGAACAAGCGTTTCAAAATTAGTTTTTACGGCTAAACAGCCTGGTGTGGAAAACAAATTTAGTATCGATGCTTCAAAAGGTGATTCACTATTTACTTTAGATTCTTCGCCTGTAAATGCTCAAAAATCAGTTACTACTACAAAATTTAGTGCTGAAGATCAGGTCGCTCCAGGTGTATTGACCTTTAAAGATGCTGCTGGAAATGCTCATTTTTCTGTCACTATTGAAGGCGATACTACTACTACTCTTAATGCCGATGGTACACCGTTAGCGATAGATGCTGATGGCAATCCAATTTTCATTGATGCCGAAGGAAACAGTATTCCAATAATCACAAAAGTTGTATCGAAAGGTCAGAATTCATTAGCCGATTTACGTGATGCTATCAATTACAATCCAGAAAATGATAAGTTGGTTATTGCTAGTATCTTAACAACCACCACTGATGCGGTTACTGTCAATACAGGAACTGATGGAAGTGGCAATCCAATCTTAAAAACAACACCTGCTAGCTCTACATCACAATTAGTTTTAACTGCTCTATCTGGAGGGGCAGATAAAGGCTTTTTGATTGATGCATCAGCAGGGGATAAAAGATTTGCGTTAGATTCTGCTTCTGGATCATCAAATTTTATTTCAAGTACAACAGAGGCAGCATTTGATACTACGGATGCTGCGGCAGCGAATGAGGGTGGACAGTCAGTAACTCGTACATCAAACACCATTAGTGATGCAATTCCAGGAATAAAATTAAACTTGGTAACAACGGGAACTGCGACAATTGATGCTCATTTGGATACTCCATCTATTGCTCAGCCCATTAGTAGTTTTGTTGATGCTTATAATAGATTAAATAATACGTTACAACAGCTCACAAATTATGCTGGACCAGGTGATTCTAGTAATGGTGCATTGTTAGGTGATTCAACAATTCAGAGTATTATTTCCCAAATTAAAGTGACCATCAATAGTACGGTTAGTTCAGCAACAGGCGATTTCAATTCATTGAATCAATTGGGTATTAGTTTTGATAAAAAAGGCGTAATGTCGTTAGATAGTATGAAACTAAATACGGCATTGGAAGGAAATTTAACATCAGTGGCGAATGTATTTTCATCTACGAGTGGAGTTGCTACACTGTTAGATACGAAAATTACTCAATATTTAGATTCAAAAGGATCAATTAGTACGCAGCAAGATACTCTTAATAAAGCACTAAAACAGCTTGAAGTAGACAAAGCTGCAGTGAATACACGATTGGCTGCAACACAAAAAACGTTACAGGCGCAGTTTATTGCGATGGATACTGCTGTATCACAGTTTAAAAATACGGGTACTTATCTAACCCAAGCTTTAACACCTAAAACAACAAATTAAGAGCAAATTTTATGGCACCAGTAATGAATAATAGACGATATGCAAATCAATATGCCGCTGTGCATACTGAAAGCATTGTCGAAGAATCAACACCTCATGCGTTAATTCAAATGTTAATGGGGGGATTTTTAATGCAAGTGAATGCCGCGAAGGGAGCAATAGCTCGTGGTAGCTTTGAAGATAAAAGTACGCACATTTCACGCGCCATTTCGATTGTAGGTGGTTTAATCGATGGTATTGATATGGAACGCGGTGGTTCCATTGCTGAAAATTTGAATCGTTTGTATGAATACATCAACGCAAAATTGTTTCAAGCAAGTGCAGAAAATAGTCTTGAAATGTTAGATGAAGTAGGTGATTTGATGCGTTCTGTTAAAGAAGCTTGGGATGCTATCCCAGAAGCCCACCGTTAATATGAGTATGTTGTTGCATGAATTGAATGGCTTTTCAGTGAAAATCACAAAAGCCATTGAATTGAACGATTGGGAAAACCTTTCGGAGATTTTGATGCAGCGTCAAGCGCGTTTAGAAGAGTTATTAAACACAAATTCATCTGAAGATGATCAGCGCATTATTCAAGATGTGTTGGAATCCATTCAAGTAATGGACAAGTTATTTATAGATACAGTTTTGTTGAAAAAAACAGAACTATTCAAAGACTTTCAATCGGTAGCGCAGGGAAGAAAATGTGTTAAAGCCTACTACGCTACCGCAATCAATTAAACCGACGGTTTAATTTCAGTTTTATCTTCTTTATTTTCAATCGGTTCAACGGGTAAAACCAATGATTTTGGTTGTAACCAATTGTTCACTTCTTGAATGTTCTGCTCAGTAATCATCCCAACTGAACGCATAAAACGCGCACGATTTTTGATGTAAGCATATTTTGATTGTGATAATTCCCGTTTCGCTTTGAACTCTTCTTGTTGCGCGTTCAAAATATCCGTCACAGTTTTCACACCCAATTTAAATCCATGTTCATTGGCTTCGCGGGATTTTGCGGCTGAAGCAACTGCTTTCCGTGATGCTTCAATTCGACGCACACTCGCATTTGAACTTAAAAACGAATCGCTGGTTTCTTTAATCAACGCCCGAATTTTGGCTTCATTTTCATTCTTCGCTAATTCTAATTTGTGTTTTGATTCAAGCATACGATGAATACTTACGCCACCATCAAAAATAGGTACTTGAATGTTAATCGCTGCCACTTGTGTTTCATAAAAAGATAACTGGCTGTTTGCATTTTGATAGCCAGCATTCGTATTGTCAGACCAATTTAATTGCAAATCTACGACAGGCAAAAATTTTGCGGTTTGTACGATTATACTATCTCGTGCCGCTTCAATCGCTTTGATTTGTGCCGCTAAACTTGGGTTTTCACTTTTTGCTACTTCAATCCATTGCTCTAACTGTCCATCTAATGGCTTGTAATCAACGTTATCTTTGAGTTTATACAAATCTGAAAATGGTGTATTGGTTAGCTCTTTTAGCGTTTCTTTTGCTGTTACGACAATGGTTTCAGCTTCAATTTCAGATGCCTTGAGCTGATCTAAACGCGCTTCGACTTCATAAACATCTGTGATTTTAACTAGTTGTTTAGCAAATTGTTTTTGTGTTTGCTCTAGTCGTTTTGCCATTGCATTTTTTTCAGTTTGATAAAAATACAATTGATCTTCAGCTTCCAAAACACCAAAGTATTTCTCTACTACTTTATGAATTAGAGCGTGTTGCGCGGCGATATTTTCTGCATTGTATTGCTCTTCAACCGTATTAGCTCGTCGCCAATTCCAAAATTTAGCAAAATCAAATAACGATTGATTGATTGAAGCGTAATAACGTTTACCGTCATAATTGTTCGTGGTATGACCCTTTGTGATTACAGATCGGGTGTTATTTGCCGACCAGTTTGCACTACCATTAATTTGCGGCAACATCTCCCCTAATGCTTCACCAGTTTGCTCTTTGACGATTTCTATACTTATCGCCGCTGCTTTCGATTCGGGATCGGCTTCTAAGGCTTGCTGATAAATTGCCATCAAATCTTCAGAATAAGCATTTGGAGCTTGTGCCAAAATCATACAAGCGACTAACTGTTTTAATTTAAATTTTCTCATAATTTAGTCGTCAATCATGGCGTGCGCCCACGCATTAGTTAATGGTTGCATCAAGTATTCAAACACTGTGCGTTCGCCTGTATTAATTAAAACGTCTGCGGGCATACCAGGTAACAATTCCAAGCTGCCTAATTTAACGTAGCTTTCTGGTGATAGTTCAATTTTGGCACTGTAATAAGGTTGCCCAGTCCGTTCATCCGTAATTTTATCTGCTGATAAGCCAATCAAAGTACCGACTGTTTTTGGTGCAACTGCCTGTTTAAATGAGCTAAAGCGCACTTCAGCAACCAATCCAGTATGAACGCGATCAATATCCATAGGTGGAACTCGTGCTTCAATAACTAATTCTTCACCTTGCGGTACGATGTCAAGAATCGGTCTACCAGGTGTAATTATACCGCCAACGGTATAGATAGACATTCCCATCACACGACCATCAGCAGGTGATTTAATTTGAATGCGGTTCACTTTATCAGTAGTCGCAGCTAAACGCTGATTAACGTCATAAAGTTGGGCTTGTACTTCACCAAATTTGTCAGCGACTTCTTCTTGAAATTGCTTTTGAATCTGCATAATTTGCAAACGCGTTTCGCCGATTTGCATTTCACTACTTGCGATTTCAGAACTTAATGACGCGATTTCACCAGTGTTTGCGGTTATGCTACGTTCCATATCGCGTAAACGTTGTTTATCCGCAAAACCTTCGGCAAGTAATTCTTTCAAATCTTTGGCTTCTTCAGTGTAAGACACGTTTAAATGTTGCTTACTCGTTTTTTGACCTTGTAAACCTTGAATACGCGAATTTAGCTGGCTAATTCTTTGATTTAAAACTGATACTTCACCGTCATGAGCATTTTTGCGAGCATTGAAAATTTGGTTTTCACCTTGTCGTGCTTCAATCACGCGGGCATCGTTCAAATTTTGCACTTCTTTTGGATAAACGACTGAACCCAAACGGTCTCGCTCTGCACTTAAACGCGCTACCTGCGCGGCAAGTGTAATTTGTTGACCGCGTAAAATTTCTGCTTGAGCCTTAATATCTGTGCCATCTAAAACGAGTAATAAATCGCCTTCTTTAACGATGTCACCATCTTTCGCAATCAATTCTTTAACGATACCACCATCTAAATGCTGAACGGTTTTACTGTGTGATTTAACCGTTACAAAGCCTGGAGCAGCCGCTGAACTCGAAATTGGTGCCAAATAACTCCACGTTCCTAAAACACCGATAGTGCTAACTAAAACTGCCATACCAATTGCACGAATCGGCATATCGTTAGTAACAAGAGATACATCAACCTCTTTTTGTGGTTCGACTTTTTTTAACTGATCAGGATGGATTTTTGCTGTTTCTACTTTCATAATTTTGCCGCCTTAGTTAGCAAGTGTAGCCGATTGAGCGGCTTGGGCTTGAGCTTGCTGTTGTTGCAAGTGCGCGATAACTTGTTCTTTTGGTCCATAAACGGACACCAAACCATCATTTAAAATGAGCAGTTTATCGACATTTGCCAAAACGTTATTTCTGTGAGTAATCACAATTACTGTGGCACCTTTTTGTTTTAAGCGTTGAATGGCATTACCTAAAGCAGCTTCACCGATTTCGTCCAAATTTGAGTTTGGTTCATCTAAAACAACAATTTGAGGATCGCCATACAGCGCACGCGCTAAACCAACACGTTGACGTTGACCGCCTGATAAATTGCCACCTGTTGCGCCAATCATCGTGTCGTAACCTTCGGGTAAATGCAAAATCAAATCATGAACATCTGCCATTTTTGCGGCATTGACTACTTTTTCAGGATCAATCTCACCAAAACGCGCGATGTTTTCACTGATTGTGCCTTCAAATAATTCGATGTCTTGCGGCAAATAACCAATGTGAGGACCTAAATCATTGCGATCCCAGGTGAAAACGTCTGCACCGTCCAAACGAATTTTGCCTTGATTACAAGGCCAAATGCCAAGTAACGCGCGTGCAAATGTTGATTTCCCCGCGCCACTAGGTCCAATCACACCAACCACATCACCTCGACCAATAGTTAAAGTTAAACCTTTTAAAACTGCTGATTTAGCACCAGGTGGAGCAACGACCGCTGATTCAAATTGAAATGTGCCTTCTGGTGTTGGTAATTTCATGCGTTCTGGATCCGCTGGAATTTGTAACAGTATTTCATTTAAACGTGAATACTGACCACGAGCAGAGATAAAACCTTTCCACGAGCCGATTACAATGTCTATAGGAGCTAATGCTCTACCTAATAAAACCGAGCCACCAATCATCATTCCTGATGAAATCTCGTTTTCGACAACTAAATACGCACCGACGGCAAGAATCAAGGATTGTGAAGATAATCGAATAAGTTTTGAAACTGCGTTAATTAAACCAGCTCTGGAACTTGCGGTAGCTTGCAAAACGAGAACTTGATTTGTGCCTTTCAACCAACGTTTTTGGATGCTGTTGAGCATTCCCATTGATTCAATAACTTCCGCATTCCGAAGGTTTTTATTAACAAGTCCACGTCCTGCCATTGCTAAATTATTGGCTTCACCCAACATTTTGCTGGTTGCTTTTTCCTGAACAATCGCAACGATAATAAGCAAAATCGCGGTAAATACTGCCATCCAACCGTACATCGAATGAAAAACAAACATCAACGCAATATAAATAGGCAACCAAGGCGCATCGAAAAACGCGAATAAACCGTTGCCAGTCATAAACTGACGTAGCGCAGTCAAATCATCAAGAGGCTGAGAAGAAGCACGTTGACCGCCCGTGTAAAGCGATTGTTTGTAAGCCACTTTAAATAAACGTTCATTAAGCAGTGTTTCCAATCGAGTAGAAACTCGCACCAAAATTTGAGATCGCACCCATTCAAGTGTTCCCATCGTAATGAACATAACCATCATAATTGACGTTAAGAACCATAACGTCGCATAACTAGCGGTTGGAACAACGCGATCGTAAAGCTGCAACATATAAATTGTCGGAACAAGTTGTAGAATGTTAAGCACCAAACTAAAACCAGCCGCAGAAATAAATGCGCCTTTACATAGTTTTAGAGCTTCTTCCAAATCAGATTTTTTGAGTGTTTTCATGTGTAAAAAGTTAGAATTTACTTATAGTAGTCATCATTATGGCATATTTTATAAGCACTTTCTATAAAGTGAATGCTTAGAAAATTGCCGTGTCATTATCAATAATGGTGTGTGTTGCAATTAAAACAAGGGCATTATTTGGTAAGCGAAAACCAATTGGTTCACTAATTTCCAATGAAAACGTTTCATTAGCTTCAGTAATTTTATCACCCAAAATTGTAACTGGAATAGCAACGTGATTTTCACCAGTATGTATTGTCATTTGCCTTTGTGTTGCAATGTAATCTTTATTAGCAATCGCCGTGCCATTTATTGTGCGAAAATGAAACGAAATATCCTGCATCAATGGTTCATCGAATGTGGCAAGAAAATAATTTAATACCGAACCAAAATTCGGTTCTGGTACATTTTGTATGACATCTGACGCGAGTGTTGGCGCGGTATAAACAGGATTACCTTGTGCAACGAAATCAATCCAATCGGCGTGTGTTGAAATGCGTGTATCAGAACCCATTTCACCAACTGATGAATCCGTCACGCTGTTTACGGGGTGCTGATTCCATTTAATGTAGTTTGATGTGGTAAAAGAGGGGGAAAAAAGGATTTTTCCCATGAAAACATCAATTACAAAACGTACTGACAACGAACTCACAATCGAAATCAAAATAACACTCACAGGATCAATGCTTGAATCAGAACAGATGATTTTGGAAGCCTGCAATCAAGTGGGGCAATTAGCCACAGCGGAAT
>CAINDC010000083.1 GCA_903847275.1 uncultured Pseudomonadota bacterium | reverse complement strand
GTGACCATTTTTGCCCCCTTGTTGTACAAGGCTTTGCGACCACGAAAAAGTTTGGACTCTATAGGCTCTAAAACCAAATCTATTTTTTATAGGTACAACCATTTGATTTGGAAAGTATTTTCATAATGAGAATTGCTGCGCCAAATCTCATTCATCAATTCAATAAACGGTGCGCGTGTTATTTCACCTTTAAGCAAAATTCGTGGAATATGTTCAATAAAATCAAATGCTGTTACATAGTCAAAATAATCATTTTCAAAAGGAATTGGCTCTAAAGCTAAATTAGCTTGTTTATAAGTCACATTTTCAATTTCAAAATTACCTAAATCAACGCCGTATAAATTTTCACAATGATAAGGATTGCGAGGGCGATTATTGCAGCCTAAATCTAGCGATTTTTTGTTTTGCATTATCAAAATTCCAGTTGTTATGTTATTAGTTAGCCATTAAAGCAACGTAATCATCGAGCATAGGTATGCCCCATTTATCTGTTACTGAAATTAAGTTGTTTTGATCAACGAATGGCGGATATTTTTGTTTAACAGTTAAACGAATGTAGTGATGTATAAATGTATCAAGGCAAATATGAACTGGTTTCATATCACCAAATTTTTGGGCGCGTTCAAGAGTGCGAAAATACAAATCATAATCGGCACTTTGAAAACGCTCATCCCATAATCCAATTTTATCAATTACGCCTCGTTTCATTACAACCGTATTACCCACAAATCCTTGCCGTATTTGATATTTAAATTTTTGATGACGTTGCTCACAAAACAATTCCCAATTTTTGTACATAAGTTTGTGAGTAGTTGAAAGCATAAGTTTCGATTGTCCAAAAATTGAAAGAATCAGTTTTATTTTGTTCCAACGTCGATGTAATTTTCGTGTTTCGTCTTTTGTTTCCAGTTGTTCCACGCCGCAAACTGTCGCAACATCTAAATCATTGACTGTCATATTTTCTAAAATATATTTATCCCAATTTGGTGAAACAATAATGTCATTATTCAAAAACGCCAACCAATCATACTGAGCAATTTCAATTCCTCGATTTTGACAATAAGGGTAAGAATAATTTGCACCATTACGAATCACTTTTGCGCCAACCGATTCAAAAAACTCTGCACTTCCATCGGTTGAACCATTATCAACAATAATCAATTCAAATTTATGATGCGTGTATTTAGTTAAATTCTCCCAATACAATTCATTCATATTTCGTTGATTGTAAATCGCTGTAATTATGCTTAACAAAGTATTCTCCCGTTAAATGTGAAGATGCTTACCGAGATAAATTGCCCCTGCTTCATTTAAATGATGGCTATCGTGATAAAGCATTTTTCCTTCTTTTTCTGCCCTGCAATAATCAGTATCACAAAGTACGGGTATAGGATCTAAAACTTTAACCGCTGGAAATTCACTTAGCACTTGAGTGACAATTTCAAGGTATTTTTTACGGCTATTATCAACATTAGAGCGAAGAATAGCACACGGTGTTTTGACAGAGGCTCCGCTAAACCGCCACGGGCGTGCAACACACGCATAAGGTGAAAATTCTAGGTCTGGTGTATCCAATAGAAAAACAATTTTTTTATTAGCCGCTGATAATCGTTGCAAAGTTTCTCTTATGCTATTTTGAAAAGTGATAAAAGGGTCTGTCGTCAATTTAGAATCTGAATTTACAAATACCCTGAGCAACACATTTTGTTTTGATAGATAAGTCACTTTGTTTTCATTTGTCATTGATCTGGCTGAGATAATAATAGTTTTTATTGAAGAAGAGGTAATAACCATTTCCAACATATCTTTTTCCAGTTGAGTGCATTTTTCATTTGAAGTAGGCGCATCAAAGAAAGGCAGACAACCACCAGAACCTAAATTCATAAAATTATCCGAAATAGATATTTGTTCTAATAAGCCAGAATATAAGTGATTAGCATGACTATCACCGAATAATAGGACAGTCGGATCTTTTTTATCATCTTGAATCAAACAAAAACTGGGGAGAAGCGAATTATCTCCATTTGTTAACTGTTTATATTTTTCTAAGCATTCTTTAGTTTGTAATTTATTTGTTAAATAAATTTTCTGATTGGGTTCAAGACTATTATCAGTTTGTGTTAATAGTTCGTGGTGATGATTTGGAAAGCCTTTTTGATATTTAACAAAGTAACCCGCAGCACCAATAATCAATAAACAAATCAGCAAGCCTAAACTTATAAATTTCGATTTTTGAAAACGGATATTTCTTTCAACAAAGTAATATGTCAGCCACGCTAAAATAAAACTCACCACAATGACGGATAGTCGAAGCAAAGCCTTCGGTTTTTCAATTTCAGTAATTCTTATAAAACTCAACAAAGCCCAATGCCACAAATACAGCGGATAACTAATTAAACCAATGAAAATAGCAACACGGCTCGCTAAAATTTTGCGATTAAACCATGCTTTTTCACCAGCAAAAATTAAACTCGCTGCGCCAATCGTTGGCATCAACGCCCACCATGAAGGAAATAGAATTGTTTTGCTGTTTAAGAAAATCCATGCTGTAAAAATCAATAAAACGCCAAACCACGCCAGCCAATTTGAAAATTGCTCGGCTTGTTTTTTGCCAATTGAATGAATGCTCAAATACGCAATCAAACTACCAATCAATAATTCCCAAGCGCGTGAAGTCGGAAAAAAGAAAACTTCAGTCGGTTTGTCGTCGATTTGAATCACATTCAATAAAAACGAAACACTCAAACACGTTGAAATAATAACCAAGGGATTAACGTGAAAACGTCTGCCTAAAATCAACAGCAATGGAAAAGCTAAATAAAATTGTTCTTCAATTGCTAACGACCAAAGATGCAACAGTGGTTTGAGTTCGGAATCAATATCGAAATAACCCGATTCATTTTGCAGCACAAAATTTGAAATATAAATTGAACCAGCGGCGATATGTTTGCCCAAAAGTTCATATTCGTTTTCGAGCAAAATGTACCACCCCGCCACTAACGCAAACGTCAAAACGACAATCAATGACGGAAAAATACGTTTAATTCGACGGCTATAAAAATCGAGCAAACTAAAATTATTTTGGCTTTGTTGCTTGAGAATAATGCTGGTAATTAAATAACCTGAAATGACAAAAAAGATGTCAACGCCAATGAATCCGCCTTTTAAAAATTTCGGATAAGCATGAAAAATGACGACCAAAAGAATAGCGACAGCGCGAAGTCCATCAATATCAGGACGATAAGTGAAATTAGGATTGTGTGGAGTGTCAGACATATTGATAAATTTTATTTTTTCGTAAAAATGTAAGCAACATTACAGCGTTTAAAATTGCGGCAAAAGCAGTTGCTAAAGCTACACCACCATGTACCAATGGCACAACTAGAAGTAAGTTAAAAATTAGATTTGCAAACACAGAATACCACGCATAACGCACAGCAATATAATGTAAATTTTGCGTAGTGAAAGCAGGCATTAAAACCTTAATCGCCAAAAATCCTACCAACCCCATGGCGTAACCTTGTAAACTTTGCGCGGACGCATGAACATCGTGAGCAGTGAATTCGTTAGATTCAAACAGCAAACTCAAAATCGGTTCGGCTAAAAAAAATAATCCCAATGTCGTGGGAATGCCCAACAAAATCACCCATTTCAAACCCCAATCAAGGGTCGCTGAAAAACCTTTTGTATCTTGATCGACGTGACTTTGTGCCAATTTCGGCAACATCACTGTCGCTAACCCTGAACCCAAAATACCAATGGGAAATTCTAATAATCGGTCAGCGTAATACAACCACGAAATGCTACCCGTAGTTAAAAATGAAGCGATAAAAGTATTGATTAACAAATTGATTTGCGTCGCCGAAGTCGCAAATAGCGTTGGCAATAGGTTTTTCATAACTTTTTTTATAATTACGTCGTTAAAGTCGAGTTGAAATCGTGGCAACAAACCTAATCGCCACAAAGCAGGAAGTTGAAACGCACATTGAATAATTCCGCCAAGCAAAACGCCAATTGCTAACGCAATAATAGGCTGTTCAAAATTCGGTGACAGCCAAATCGTCGCG
>CAINDC010000082.1 GCA_903847275.1 uncultured Pseudomonadota bacterium | reverse complement strand
GATTCGATTCATTTCAAACCACACACACAAAATAACGAAATTATTAGTGCGTTAGATTATTTAGCAACACCGTTGCGCGAACACGGTGAAAAAACGTATTCCGAACCCTTTGCAATGACACTTTATAACAAAGAAATGATTACCCAACTTGACGGTTCGATGCGTTGGGATTATCCGCGTTTAACATTTGGTGGAAGACATTTAGATAATGAAACGCAAAAATTAGCAGATATTTTTCAGAAAACTGTGATTGGTTTTTTTATCGGCGTAGGAATTTTTGTATTATTGAGTTTTAAAGTTAAATCGAAATTTACTTTTTTCGCTTTAATCACATTGAGTTCAACGCTGATTTATTTATCGAATTATTATCATATTTTCGGCACCGATAAAGTCGGCGAAGACGTGTTTTATCAGACAATTAAAAGCATTCGTACAGGCTTAATTTTAGGCACATTGACCACACTTATTTTATTACCGCTGTCTTTAATTTTAGGCATTTTATCGGGATTTTTTCGAGGTTGGTTAGATGATGCAATTCAGTTTTTATACACGACGTTAAACTCGATTCCGAGTGTTTTGTTAGTAGGCGCGTCAGTGCTAATGGTGCAAGTTTATATGGCGAATCACGAAAACGATTTCACCAGTTTAATCGTTCGCGCGGATATGCGATTACTGTTTTTATGTCTAATTTTAGGTATGACAAGTTGGACGGGATTGTGTCGATTATTACGCGCGGAAACATTGAAATTGCGTGAGATGGAATACGTCCAAGCGTCGTATTCATTGGGGGTAAAACAACACACGATTTTGATTCGTCACATTTTGCCAAATGTGATGCACATTGTATTGATTTCGATTGTATTAGATTTTAGCTCATTGGTTTTAGCTGAAGCGGCATTGTCATATATCAACATTGGCGTAGATTCTAGCACTTACAGCTGGGGAAATATGATTAACGGCGCACGTTTGGAAATGGCGCGCGAACCAATTGTTTGGTGGTCATTAACTGCCGCATTTTTGTTTATGTTCACGTTGGTTTTAGCAGCGAATTTATTTGCTGAAACTGTTCAAACCGCATTCGATCCAAGACGCAGTCAGTAAATTTTTTAGACTTGAACAAATAAATAGCGCAACCATAAATGGATTGCGCCATTTTTCATTTTAAACTTCAGATTTTTGCGGATGTTGACGCGCATTTACATTGAGTAATTTGTTTAGCGCGTTGATATACGCTTTTGCTGAAGCGGTTACAATGTCAGTATCCGCGCCTAAACCGTTCACAATTCGACCTGATTTTTCCAAACGTACAGTCACTTCGCCTTGCGCGTCTGTGCCATTCGTGACGTTATTTACCGAATAAAGTTCAAGCGATGCGTCTGATTTTACCAATTGTTCAATCGCTTTCAGTGTAGCATCAACCACACCGCCACCTATTGAATTGCCTGTCATTTCCTGATTATTTAAACGTAATGTCACAATTGCATTTGGAACTTCCCCCGTTTCCGAACACACTTTTAACGCCACTAATTTAATGTGTTCATCTTCAGCTTCAATGCTAGTTTCAGAAATCAACGTTTGCAAATCTTCGTCAAAAATTTCGTGTTTTTTGTCGGCTAATTGTTTGAATCGAGCAAACGCATCGTTTAATTCAGCTTCGCTGTCAAACTCAAAACCTAATTCGTTAATTCGATTTTTGAACGCATTGCGTCCAGAATGTTTACCTAGAACCATGCGATTTGCTGTCCAACCAACGTCTTCAGCTCGCATAATTTCATAGGTTTCGCGGCTTTTCAAAATACCATCTTGATGAATTCCTGCTTCGTGTGCGAAAGCATTTGCTCCAACAATTGCTTTGTTCGGCTGCACAGGAAAACCTGTAATCGACGAAACTAATTTTGAGCAGGTCAAAATTTCGCGAGTATCAATGCGCGTTTGGCAATCAAATACATCGTGGCGCGTGCGAACCGCCATCACGACTTCTTCAAGTGACGCATTTCCAGCACGTTCGCCCAAACCGTTAATTGTACATTCCACTTGGCGTGCGCCGTTCATGACCGCAGAAAGTGAATTTGCCACCGCTAACCCGAGGTCGTTGTGGCAATGAACAGAAAAAATTGCTTTGTCCGAATTTGGAATGCGCTCAATTAAATGTTTAATCGTCGCACCAAATTGTTGTGGAATACTATAACCAACCGTGTCTGGAATGTTTAACGTTGTTGCACCTGCGTTAATGACAGCTTCCAAAATGCGACACAAAAAATCTTCGTCTGAACGTCCAGCATCTTCAGGCGAAAACTCCACATCGTCTGTGTATTGTCGCGCACGTTTGACAGCTTTGACGGCGTGTTCAATCACCTGCTCAGGAGTCATGTTGAGCTTCATTTGCATGTGAATTGGTGAAGTCGCAATAAACGTGTGAATGCGTGATTGTTTCGCGCCTTTCAAGGCTTCGCCCGCACGGTCAATATCTTTATCCAATGCACGGGCTAAACCACAAACAATGCTGTCTTTAATCACATTCGCAACGGCTTGCACCGCTTCAAAATCGCCAATGCTTGCGGCAGGAAAACCCGCTTCAATTATGTTCACTTTTAAACGTTCTAAAGCCCGCGCAATCCGAATTTTTTCGTCACGAGTCATTGATGCGCCTGGGCTTTGTTCGCCATCACGCAAGGTTGTATCAAATATAATTAGTTGGTCTTTCATATTATTTCTAAATCCAAAATAAAATTAGTTTTTGCGAGCTTGTAATTTTTTACGACGCATAATCAGCGTAACGAGTGGCCCTGAAATCGCATAACCCAAAAAAAGCAAAAATAACATAGTTTGTGGTTGTGCCATTACAAAAGCGATACTCAACATCACGGCAATTGCTACAAAAAATGGAACTTTCCCTTTTAAATCAATTTCTTTGAAACTTGAATAACGGAAATTACTCACCATTAACAAGCCCGTGCAAATTGTTAAAATCAATGCGATATATTTTAACGATTCAATTTCCCAACCGTGTTCTAAGCAAAGCCAAATAAATCCAGCTAAAATCGCAGCAGCTGCGGGGCTTGGTAAACCTTGAAAATAACGTTTATCAGCAGAAGTGAGTTGCGTATTAAATCTTGCTAATCGTAATGCACCACCTGCTGTATGAACGAAAGCGGCAAATAATCCGACTTTTCCTAAACTCGAAAATGC
Organism: uncultured Pseudomonadota bacterium; assembly: GCA_903847275.1. Classification (GTDB taxonomy): domain Bacteria; phylum Pseudomonadota; class Gammaproteobacteria; order Methylococcales; family Methylomonadaceae; genus UBA10906. The sequence continues at coordinate 6,602 of CAINDC010000082.1, read as the reverse complement.
CCATAAATAAATGACCAAAGCAGGTGCAACAGCAAATGAAACCATGTCTGACAAACTGTCATATTGTGCGCCAAACTCACTTTGTGTATTCGTTAAACGCGCCACTCGCCCATCTAAACCGTCTAAAATCATTGCCACAAAAATTGCCACAACTGAAATGTCGTAATGCTGATTCATGGCAGACGTTATTGCGTAAAAACCTGAAAATAACGCGCCTGTTGTAAATAAATTGGGAAGTAGATAAATGCCACGACGGCGAATAGTTAATTTTTCAACACTCATAATTGCCACAAAAGGTAGTGATTTCGATGATGCAGATTATACACGAAACGACTTTTTATGCCTTGAAGCCCTTCGCCAAAATATAAACTTCATTGCTGCGCGGGCGTGAAGCCTTCGGTTTGCGAATAATTACCGTCGTAAAGGCTTGTTGAACCTCTTTAAAATACGCTTCAAACCCTTCGCCTTGAAATAATTTTACGAGGAAAACGCCGTTTTTCGTGAGGACGGTTTTCGCCGTATCTAACGCCAATTCACCTAAAAAAATCGATCGCGCTTGATCGGTGCTTTTATTGCCGCTCATATTTGGTGCCATATCGGACAATACCAAATGAATCGGTGCATTATTTAAAACAGTGTAAAGCTCATTCAAAACAGATTCTTCTCGAAAATCACCAATAATCATATCCACATCGTCAATCGGCTCCATTGGCAAAATATCTAACGCCACTAACCGCCCATTTTTGCCCAGCAGTTGCCGTGCAAATTGTGACCAACCGCCAGGTGCCGCGCCCAAATCGACGATATTCATACCGGCTTTAATCAATTTATCTTTTTCGTGAATTTCTTTGAGTTTGAAAACAGCGCGAGAACGATAACCTTGCGCTTTCGCCATCTTGACGTATTCGTCATCAAAATGTTCTTGCATCCATTGTGTACTGCTTTTAGTTCGTGCCATAACGCGCCATTTTTAGTGTAGAATTGAGCTTTATCAAGCCTTTTGAGAGTAGGGAAAATCTGTGGATGCAGCAACAAAGAAAAAATTTAAATCGGAAGCACATCATTTAAACCCCGTTGTTATGATTGGAAACGCAGGTTTAACAGCGGCAGTTTTAGCAGAAATTGAATCGGCACTGGATATTCATGAATTGATTAAAGTGAAAATTCGTGCGGAACGTGATGCGCGTAAAACGATTTGTGACGAAATTTGCGCTTCGACCAAAGCTGAATTGGTGCAATCGATTGGGCAAATTATTGTGATTTATCGTTTGAATCCGAACAAAAAATAAAGCGTCAAAGGTTCAAATGTTTTTAGATTTGAACCTTTCATTTTTAGATATATTGAATCGAGATAATCTCGTATTCCACATCGCCAGCAGGTGCTTTTACTGTCACGACATCCTCTGCTTCTTTACCAATCAACGCCCGTGCAATCGGTGAACCGATTGAAATTCGACCTTCTTTAATGCTCGCCTCGTCTTCACCAACAATTTGATACGTTACGCGCGTTTCATTGTCTAAATTTTCAAGTTCAACCGTCGCGCCAAAAATCACTTTTCCACCTGCATCAACTTTCGTGACATCGATAATTTGTGCATTTGCTAATTTTCCTTCAATTTCGCTAATGCGTCCTTCAGCAAAACTTTGTTGTTCTTTGGCGGCATGATATTCGGCATTTTCTTTTAAATCACCGTGCGCTCGCGCTTCAGAAATCGCGTTGATAATGCGTGGACGAACAACCGATTTTAATTCGTTTAATTCGGCGTTTAATTTTTCGGCACCTTTGACAGTGAGTGGGACTTTGCTCATTTTTTGAAACTCCGATAATTTTTTGACAATGGGCGTGACTCTTTCACGCCCATTTTTTGATTTTATTTCAGGCTTTTATGCAAATCTTGCAAGCAATTCACATCGCCAGCATCAAGTTCACCCAATGCGAAACACGCGGCTCTTGCACCCGCCATCGTGGTGTAATACGTCACACGATGTTGCAAGGCTTCGCGGCGCATCGTGAATGAATCGGAAATGGCTTTTTTGCCTTCGGTGGTGTTAATAATCAGTTGAATTTGATCATTTTTAATCATATCAACGGTATTCGGACGACCTTCATTTACTTTGCAAACGACTTCACACGGAAAACCATTTTCTTTCAAGAAACGCGCTGTGCCACCTGTTGCAACAATTTCATAATTTTTTGCAATCAACATTTTCGCAATTTCAGGCAATTTCACTTTATCTTGGTCACGAATACTGATTAACACTTTGCCTGTGTGGCTTAAATCAACACCTGCGGCGCGTTGTGATTTTGCGAACGCTTCACCGAAAGTTTTACCTACCCCCATCACTTCGCCTGTTGATTTCATTTCAGGCCCTAAAAGCGGGTCAACACCAGGGAATTTTACGAATGGGAAAACTGCCTCTTTTACCGAATAATAATTCGGAATGCGCTCTTCGGTAATGCCTTGTTGTTCAAGCGTTTGTCCAACCATGACACGAGCCGCAATTTTTGCCAAAGGATAACCTGTGGCTTTCGAGACAAATGGCGCAGTTCGTGAAGCACGAGGATTGACTTCTAAAACGTAAATATCTTCGCCTTGAATTGCAAATTGCGTATTCATCAAACCACGAACACCTAAAGCTTCTGCCATTTTAGCCACTTGTTCACGCAATTTGTCTTGCAACGCAGGAGCTAAATCATACGGCGGCAATGAACACGCCGAATCGCCCGAATGCACGCCAGCTTGCTCAATATGTTCCATTAAACCGCCAATTAACACCCGTTCGCCGTCATAAATTGCATCAACGTCCATTTCCACCGCGTCATCCAAGAAACGGTCTAACAACACAGGCGAATCGTTTGAAACGCTGACTGCTTCTTTCATGTAGCGTTGTAAACCTTCTTCGTTAAACACGATTTCCATTGCACGACCACCTAAAACATAAGACGGACGCACGACTAATGGATAACCTAATTCTTTTGCCGCGTTAATCGCTTGTTCAGTCGAACGTGCGGTGGCATTCGGTGGCTGTTTCAAACCAATTCGTTCCAACAATTTTTGAAAACGTTCGCGGTCTTCGGCTAAATCGATTGAATCAGGTGACGTGCCAATAATCGGAACGCCAGCCGCCTCTAATGCACGCGCCAATTTCAACGGTGTTTGTCCACCATATTGAACGATTACGCCTTTTGGTTTCTCGATATGGACAATTTCCAAAACATCTTCGAGCGTGAGAGATTCAAAATATAAACGGTCAGACGTATCAAAATCAGTCGAAACGGTTTCAGGATTGCAGTTGACCATAATCGTTTCGTAGCCGTCTTCACGCAACGCCAATGCCGCATGAACACAGCAATAATCGAATTCAATTCCTTGTCCAATTCGATTTGGACCACCGCCTAAAATGATAATTTTTTCTTTATCGGAAACTCGCGCTTCGCATTCTTCTTCATAAGTCGAATACAAATAAGCGGTATCTGATGAAAATTCTGCCGCACACGAATCGATACGTTTATAAACAGGGCGAATGTTTTGTTTATGGCGAATGTTACGGACTTCGGTTTCAGACGCATCAAGCAATTTTGCCAAACGTAAATCTGAAAAACCTTTGCGTTTCAGTTTATACAATTCGCCTGCTTTTAGCGTCGAAAGCGTCTTTGTTGAAAGCGATTTTTCGGTTAAAACCAAATCTTCGATTTGCGCTAAAAACCATGGATCAATTTTGCTTGATTCGTGAACTTCAGTAATCGTCATGCCGCTACGGAACGCATCAGCGACATACAACAATCTATCTGGACCTGGATGACGCATTTCACGGCGCATTTTGTCGCCTGCATCGTCGGCGGTTAAATCGGTAATTTCGTCTAGCCCACTGATGCCAATTTCTAAACCACGCAACGCTTTTTGCAACGATTCTTGGAATGTGCGACCAATCGCCATCACTTCGCCGACGGATTTCATTTGCGTCGTTAAACGGTCGTCAGCTTGCGGGAACTTTTCAAAGGTAAAACGCGGCACTTTTACAACAACGTAATCAATCGACGGCTCAAACGAAGCGGGTGTTTTTCCGCCTGTGATTTCATTTTGTAATTCATCGAGCGTGAAACCAACCGCTAATTTCGCCGCCACTTTTGCAATCGGAAAGCCAGTCGCTTTCGATGCTAACGCTGAAGAACGTGAAACACGCGGATTCATTTCGATAATAATCATGCGTCCATCAACAGGATTGATAGCCACTTGAACGTTTGAACCACCTGTATCTACGCCAATTTCACGCAAAATCGCTAGCGACACATTTCGCAAAATCTGATATTCCTTATCGGTCAAAGTTTGCGCTGGAGCGACAGTAATCGAATCACCTGTGTGAACGCCCATCGGGTCAAAATTTTCAATTGAACACACGATGATGCAGTTGTCTTTGGTATCGCGGACAACTTCCATTTCATATTCTTTCCAACCGAGTACCGATTCTTCAATTAACAATTCATTGGTTGGCGAGAGATACAAACCGCGTTCGCAAATTTCGATAAATTCTTCTTTGTTGTAAGCAATCCCGCCGCCGCTTCCGCCCATTGTGAATGAAGGGCGAATGACCGTTGGATAACCGACTTCTTTTTGCGCGGCTAAAGCCTCTTCCATCGTGTGTGCGGTTTTGGATTTTGCCACTTCTAAACCAATTCGCGCCATTGCGTCATTGAAAAGCTGACGATCTTCGGCTTTGTTAATGGCTTCTTTGGTCGCGCCAATCATTTCAACGTTGTATTTTGCCAGCACGCCATGTTTGTCCAAATCTAACGCACAATTCAACGCTGTTTGTCCGCCCATCGTTGGCAAAATCGCGTCGGGGCGTTCTTTGGCAATGATTTTCTCAACCGTTTGCCAATCAATGGGTTCGATATAAATTGCGTCCGCCATATCGGGGTCGGTCATGATTGTGGCGGGATTTGAATTAACCAAAATTACGCGATAACCTTCTTCGCGTAACGCTTTGCAGGCTTGTGTTCCTGAGTAATCGAATTCACACGCTTGACCAATAACGATTGGTCCAGCGCCTAATAATAAAATGGATTTTATGTCGGTTCTTTTTGGCATATTTTTCTATGAGGCTCGTATTTTTAATGCTGAACGAAATGGGAAAATTAACGGACGTTCATCAATTCGATAAATTCATCAAATAACGCTTCCACATCGTGAGGACCTGGGCTTGCTTCAGGATGACCTTGAAAACTAAATGCGGGGCAATCCGTGCGTCTAATGCCTTGCAAACTACCATCGAATAATGATTTGTAAGTCGCAACTAAATTGGCTGGCAAACTCGCTTCATTCACCGCAAAACCGTGATTTTGACTACTAATCATCACGCGACCTGTGGCAATTTCTTGAACAGGATGATTTGCGCCATGATGACCAAATTTCATTTTTTCCGTTTTCGCGCCACTAGCCAATGCTAATAATTGATGTCCCAAACAAATACCAAAAACAGGTATTTTCGTTTCCAAAATAGTTTTAATGGCTTCGATTGCATAATCACATGGTTCTGGATCGCCAGGACCATTTGATAAAAACACGCCATCTGGTTTCAATGCTAAAACGTCAGCAGCGGGTGTTTTTGCGGGTACAACCGTGACACGGCAACCACGATTTACGAGCAACCGTAAAATGTTTCGTTTCACGCCAAAATCATACGCGACAACGTGTTTCGTTAAGTTTTCAGCAGTTTTGTGACCGTCGCGCAAATCCCAAATGTTTTCCGTCCATTCATACGTTTCAGCTGTGGTGACTTCTTTCGCTAAATCCAGCCCTTTCAAACCTGAAAAACCAGCAATAGCAACGTGAGCATCTCCAATCGTCGCACCATCACCTGCGATAATACAACCACGTTGTGCGCCTTTATCGCGCAAAATACGGGTTAGTTTTCGTGTGTCAATGTCAGCAATCGCGACAACATTGTTATCGAGTAAATATTGTTGCAAGGTTTTTTCACTACGCCAATTACTCGTTAACAACGGTAAATCCCGAATTACCAACCCACTTACAAAAACACCGTGTGACTCTTGATCTTCGTCTGTTGTGCCAACATTACCAATGTGCGGGTACGTTAAGGTCACGATTTGTTGCGCGTAAGACGGATCGCTTAAAATTTCTTGATAGCCTGTCATCGCAGTATTAAAAACAACTTCGCCAACGCTACAACCCTCCGCGCCTATAGATTCACCATAAAATATTGTGCCGTCTTCTAATACTAATTGTGCGGAACTCATCGAAATCATTACCTCAAATGTGCAAAACGGGATTCGTCTAAAACGCATCCCGTTGTTAAAAATCTGTGGCAACTATACAAAATTATGCCGTTTTGGTCATTAACAATTTTAAAATAATCGTCCTCGGAAAACAGTGCAGACTGTAATTTAGTTTGCTGTGATGATTCTTCAGTTGTCATACTTTGGCAAAAATTGGAAATAATGGTAGTCCCTGCAAACCAGTGCAGGTAATAAAATCAATAGGATACGTCAAAATAAACGCCATCTCGATTTTGAAAAGTTGTTGAAAATTAAGTAACTTTAAAATCATCAATTACCAATTTTGTATAAAATTAGCTTACCT
>CAINDC010000081.1 GCA_903847275.1 uncultured Pseudomonadota bacterium | reverse complement strand
TTTCGGTGCGCGTCTATTCTTTCGGATTCGCAGCTACCTCTCGTCGGCTAAAAAACAAGGTCACAATATGCTCGAGGCGTTAACTTCGTCTTTTCGTGGATGCCCTTTGATTTTGGTGGGGGGCTGAGTAGTTACAATAATACAGCCTTTTATAGAATCTGGCATATCGTCGGTGACCCAACAGCAGAGCCGCCTATTCCACCAATGATTCCCATCGGAAAATCAACGTGGTGGGCAGGTGTTAAATCAGGCAAATTCCCAAAACCCGTCAAGCTAGGTGAACGCACAACAGCGTGGCGCGTGTCCGATATTCAAAAATTGATTGAATCAATGGGGGCAGCGCAATGAGTTTAACGAACCATAACAACATCGTTCATGTGACACATGGCAAACCATTCACCACTTCGTTAGTGCTTGCTGAAAATTGCAGTGTCCAACACAAAAACACGATTAAGTTAATCCGAAAGTATCAATCCAAATTTGAAGAACTTGGAAGGATGGCGTTTGAAACGCGACCCTTTAAGACAAAAGGCGGCATTCAAACACAAGAAATTGTTTTGTTGAATGAAGACCAAGCGACTTTTTTAATCACCATGTTTCGTAATACCGACATTGTTCTGAAATTCAAACTAACGTTGGTTAAAGAATTTCGTAAGGTGGTGACGGAATTACATAGCATTCAATCCGACCCCAATCGAGCTAATGCCATTGGATATAAACACGATTCGGCTAAGTTCATGACCAACGCATTAAAGTTTATTCGTGATTTAGCTGGCAAAGATACCGATACGCGCCACTATACCAACGAGCATTTGTTCTGCAATCGTGCTTTAACGGGCAAGTGGGGGAAGTTAGATGAACCGACGCTTGATGCTTATGACGTTAAGTTATTGGCTGTCATTCGCGAACATAACGCTAATTTAATCCATCATTACCCAAAGCAACACGAACGTAAGGAAAGGCTAGATAAATTCGTTTCTGATTATCGCGTTAAACATCCACGTTTGAAATTGGTGACTAATCATGATTAACAAAATGACCTTGACCAAAAACAGCACTACGGCTAATCTATTGGCGCACTGCAACAGCGGTGTCGGGATTTGCAACCCGCGTATACTTGGCGATAATTCGCCGATAATCAAATCGGTTTTTTTATGCCTACCATTTTTTAATCAGCTCAATTTTGAGCGGATTATATTCATAATGACGGTGTTGTTTGAGCGACTTCGGTCGGTCGCACCAAGTAGCGATATTGCAAACTCATTCAACACTGTCATCCGATTATTTGCAAAGTCTAGTGACGGTTTTACCCATTTTATACTTGGTATCACCGCATGAAAATTCAAAATTAAACGACGGGCGCATTCCGTCAAAAATTCAACACGCAATAAAAAACCACCAATTAACTTAATAATTGCTGGTTTTGTAATTCGCTACCTACCGCTAAATAGATGAGCCATTTTAATCGATGGACAGGCGAATTGCATTCTCCAGCAAGGAGAAAATAAAAATGAATAACTTTACCTATTTTGAAGCACTCGACGCATTCAAAAATGCGATTCGTGAAGCAGGTGGAACACCACCTGATTACATTCAGGATGACGGACAACTGCACCGTTATCGTGCCGAAGGCGATTCAGCAGGTTCTAAAAATTGCGCTTATGTTTATCATGGCAACGGACATCCCGCAGGTTATTTTGAAGACTTCAAACGAGGCATCAAAATCACTTGGAAAATGGAAGGCAATCACACCAAATTGAGCGAAGCTGACAGAGCGAAAATTGCCGATGCAAATCTGAAACGTCAAAAAGAATTTGAATTAAAACAACAAAAAGCTGCCGAAAAAGCACGCTCCATGTTTCGTAATTTAAAACCCGCAATTTCACATCCTTATCTAACCAAAAAGAAAATCCAGTCGCACAATACTCGCACTTGCAACGATGCTTTGGTTATCCCTATTTACGCGCCAAGTGGTGAATTGGTTAATCTTCAATTCATTGATAAAGACAGTAACAAACGGTTTTTGACTGGTGGTAAGAAAAAAGGGTGTTTTTCATTTGTTGGCAAATTAACGTCAACAATTCTGATTTGTGAAGGTTATGCGACGGGGGCATCGTTACACGAAAATTATGAGCATTGGGTAGTCGTTGCAATGGATGCTGGAAACCTTGAACCAGTGGCGCGGGAAATAAAAAAACTGTATCCCAACAATCAAATTGTGATTTGTGGCGATAACGATGCAAGCGGCATTGGGCAATTAAAAGCCAAAGCCGCCGCAATGGCAGTTTTTGGGACAGTTCTTATTCCAGAACAAACGGACATGGATTGGAATGACGTTTTGACTATGGAGGGTTTTTAAATGTCTGACGATGAAAAAAGAGCAGAAGCGTTTTTTAGTTTGGCGCATAAATTAGGCACGCCAATTGAGAAAACAGCTAAACAGTTGGCAATTGAAGCCCTACTTTTAACGATTGAAAAAATCAACTTGATAAAGGTTTGTGAATCATTAGGTTGGCGCGGTAATGACGGTGATTCTCCCAGCAAAAGTAACTTTAAGGTCGCAATCATTCACAGTTTGATTGAAACGGCAAAACGCCTTAATTGGCACGTTATCCATGATGCGGGATTTTTCTATATTTACAACGGCGCATACTGGACAGCATTAGAAGACGCTGAAGTTAAGCAACTTGTAAAAGAAGCGGCTATCAGAATGGGACATACTGAAATCGAATGCCGTGATGCAAAGTTTGTTGATGACCTTTTCAGGCAATGTATTCAAGATGGTTTCTTTATCGAACGGCACCAAAAAAAGAAATCCATTATCAATTTAAAAAACGGTTCACTTCATCTGACTGATAAAGGAATCAAATTAAAGCCTTTTGATTATCGTGACTTTCTAACTCACCAACTTGATTTTAATTACGATGAAACAGCCCAAAATGACATATTTCTGAAATATCTTAATGTTGTTTTGCCGAATAAGGACACACAAAAGACATTGCAGCAAGTGACGGGATACCTTTTCATTAAAGGCTTGAAGCTCGAAAAAATGTTTTTCCTTTATGGCACAGGTTCAAATGGTAAAAGTGTTTTCTTTGAAGTCTTAAACGGCATTCTTGGCGAGGAAAACATGAGTAATTATTCACTCGAAAATCTCACCAACGATAACGGTTATTTTCGCGCCATGATTAAAGACAAAATCGTGAACTATGGCACGGATATAAAACTCGAAAACATTGATGCGGGTAGATTTAAACAACTCGCTTCAGGTGAACCCATTGACGCGAGATTGCCTTATAAAAACCCGTTCAATATCACGGACTATGCAAAGCTCATTTTCAACGTCAATAAAATGGATTCTGCCAAGGTAGAACACACGCATGGTTTTTGGCGTAGATTCCTGTTCATTCCTTTTTTGGTGAAAATCGAAGACAAAGACAAGGACAAGGACAGGGATTTACATAAAAAGATTTTGCAAAATCGGGCAGGTGTTTTGAATTGGATTATTGAAGGCGCAAAACAAGTTATTGAAAACCGTGACCTTTTTATTTCCAATGAATGCGAAGAAATCAAAACTCAGTTTATGAAAGAAACTGACACCGTAGCTATGTTTGAGGAGCAGTCTATCAAAGAGCATTTACGCGGCAATTTCTATATTTGCAAGGTCGTTGAATGTTATGGCTACTACAAAGATTATTGCGCTAATGCTGGTTACAGGGGCGTTTTGAATCGCGGTAATTTTGTTAAACGAATGTTGGCAATTGGTTTTGATAAGTTCACCGACCGCGAGGGAACGATACTTAGAAAAAATTACGCAATGGGGAGTTCCGAGAAGTTTTAGAGGAAAAGGTTTGAAAAAAACACCACAAACACCACAAAACGTAAAAAATTCAGTAATGACGTGGCTTGTAGACGTGGTGTTTTAGTTTCAAATCACCGCAAAAACACCACAGAAACACCACACGCTCAAATTCTTGTGGTGTTTTGGTGGTGAAATAGCGGTGTTTTCAGAGCGAAACACCACGCACAACTCATTGAATTTAAAGCTAAAAAATTAGTTTGTGGTGATTGTGGTGTTTCTACAGAAACATTTTCTACAAAAACACCTTTTTGAAAATTATGACCCCATTACTCGATAGAATGAAAAACAGTGGTTTTGAGATTGAACTTGATGATGATGGTTTTACCGTTTCACCAAGTGAGAAATTGACAGAACAGCAACGAGAGTTCTTAAAAGCCAATAAGCCACAAATTATGGCGGAGTTGCTTTTAACGACCGTGTACAACCTCAACGGCGTGCTAATGCAAATACAGGCAAAAGACGCAAAACATAAAGCGTGGTTGATTAAGGTCAATCACAATTCACCTATTCCAATTCCTGATGTTGAAGGTTAAAAAATGAGCAATTTAGAACCCGTCGAAATAGACGGAATCACGGGCGAAGTCGAAACCCTACCCCCACAAAAAGGCAAACGTTATCGTTGCCAGTTAGATACCATGAACGATGTTAAGCGCGAAATGGCAAAGGTTTATCGTGAATGCCGAAGTGAAATACTCGACGCGCAAACAGGCACAAAATTAACGTGGATGTTGCAGGGCATAGCGAAAGTAATTGAAGGCAGTGATTTAGAAAAACGGATTGAAGTGTTGGAAAACAAATGAGTTTAAAAACACGCTTAAAAAACCTTGAAATCAGCACGCAACCCAAACATGAGAATGTGTGCTTTTTTATCGTTGGCGAATATCCAGCAGGGAAAACTAAACCGCATGTTATTGGTTATCGTAGTCACGGTATTCAGATTATACGTTTTGAAAATGAACATGATGATGACTTACAGGAGCGGGTTCAATTGGCAGTCCTAGAAAAAACAGCACGACAGAATTGTGGTTTGAAAGTCGCGTTAGTTTTTGAAATTCTCGATGATGACTTGTCGGTCAATAAATTCCTAAGCCAATGACTGTTACACTCATTTGCCAGAAAAACACGAAGCACTTGAAAAATGGCAGGCTTTCTTGCAACCTTGTCCAAATTAAACCAACGAGAAAATCACCATCATGGCATTAAAAAAATCAGAGCTGTATTCGTCACTTTGGCAAAGTTGCGACGAATTACGCGGCGGCATGGATGCGTCACAATACAAAGATTATGTGTTGGCGATGCTGTTTATCAAATATGTTAGTGACAAATACGCTGGTCTGCCTTTTGCCCCAATTAAAATTCCCGAAGGGGCGAGTTTTAAAGATATGGTCGCACTCAAAGGGAATCCTGAAATTGGCGACCAAATTAACAAATACATCATTGCGCCACTCAAAGAAGCCAACAAATTAGCTGAAATGGCAGATTTCAACAGCACCGACAAATTAGGTGAAGGCAAAGAAAAAATTGACCGTCTGACGAATCTTATCGCTATTTTTGAAAATCCCGCACTCGACTTTTCTAAAAACCGCGCCGAAGGTGATGACATTTTGGGCGACGCTTACGAATATCTAATGCGTCATTTCGCAACGGAAAGCGGCAAAAGCAAAGGGCAATTTTATACACCATCCGAAGTTAGCCGCGTGATTGCGAAAATTTTGGCAATTTCAAACGCTACAAGCGACACAACCGTTTATGACCCAACGTGCGGCTCAGGTTCATTATTATTGAAAGTGGGTGATGAAGCAGGCGTAAAAGTTTCACTTTATGGACAAGAAAAAGACGTTGCGACCGCTGGTCTTGCTCAAATGAACATGATTTTGCATAACAATCCAACGGCGCAAATTTTTCAAGGTAATACGCTTGCTGACCCAAAATTCAAAAATGATAACGACTTATTAGCTTTTGATTATGTCGTTGCCAATCCGCCTTTTAGTGATAAACGCTGGAGCAATGGCGTTCATGTCGATAGTGACCCGTTTGGGCGATTTGATGCGTTTGGTGCGCCGCCAGCAAAACAAGGCGATTATGCGTATTTATTGCATATTATTCGCTCACTCAAAAGCACAGGTCGTGGCGCGTGTATTTTGCCGCATGGCGTTTTATTTCGCGGCAACGCCGAAGCCGATATTCGCCGCAAATTGATTCGCAAAGGTTACATTCAAGGCATTATCGGATTGCCTGCCAATTTGTTTTATGGCACAGGCATTCCCGCTTGCATCATCGTGATTGATAAAAACGACGCGCCAATTCGCAAAGGCATTTTTATGATTGATGCCAGCGCGGGATTTTTAAAAGACGGCAATAAAAATCGCTTGCGTGCGATGGACATTCATAAAATCGTCGATGTTTGGACGAAGCAAATCGAAATGCCGAAGTTTTCGCGCATGGTGAGTGTTGATGAAATTGAAAAAAATGAATTCAATCTCAATTTACCGCGCTACATTGATAGCCAGCAAGCCGAAGACCTGCAAGACATTGAAGCGCATTTGAAAGGCGGCATTCCTGTTTCCGATGTTGATGCGTTGCAGGATTATTGGCAAATCTGCCCCGAATTACGCCAAACCCTTTTCAACTCAATTCGCCCGAATTATGTGGCGTTGGCGGTTGAGAAATCGGCGATTAAATCGACGATTTATGAACATCGCGAATTTGTAACATTTATCGAAAGTATGAATGCGGTTTTCAGCGCGTGGGAACAAAACAGCATCACAGCATTAAAATCGCTCGAAATCGGTTGCCATCCGCGCCACGTCATCGAAACGCTCTCAGAAGATTTGCTTGCTCGTTATGAAAATCAGCCGTTAATTGATAAATACGACGTTTATCAGCATTTGATGGATTATTGGGATTCTACGATGCAAGACGATGTGTATTTGATTTCTGCTGACGGTTGGCAAGCGCAAACGGTTCGCTTACTTGAAAAAGGCAAAGATAAAGGCTGGACGTGTGATTTGATACCGAAAAACTTAGTGATTGCGCGTTATTTTGAAAAAGAACAGCAAGCGATTAACGATTTAGAAGTCGATATTGAAAACCTTGCCGCGCAATCAACCGAACTCGAAGAAGAACACGGCGGCGAAGAAGGGCTATTTTCAGAACTCGACAAACTCAGCAAAGCCACTGTTGCCGCCCGTTTAAAAGAAATCAAAGGCGACAACGAAGCCAAAGACGAAATTGAAGCGTTAAATCGTTGGCAATCGCTCTACAACAACCAAGCGGACGCGAAAAAAACGCTTAAAGCTGCGGAAGTCGCGCTTGATGCAAAAGTGTATGAAAAATATCCGACGTTAAGCGAAGACGAAATCAAAACGCTGGTGGTTAATGATAAATGGCTCGCCACACTTGAAGCCGCTTTTCATGGTGAAATGAATCGAATCAGTCAGGCTCTCACGCAACGCATCAAACAATTAGCCGAACGCTACGAAACGCCTGTTTCTCAACACGTTCAAAACGTGGTGGATTTAGAAACAAAAGTGAACCAGCATTTGGCGAAAATGGGGTTTGTGTTGTGAAAATCGGAGAAAAATCATGTTAATTACGTTAGATGTTCCGCAAGATTTAGGAATGCGTTTGCATCCATTCAAACAAGAATTGCCGCGATTATTGGAATTGGGTTTAAAAGAATTGGGCTTATGTCAGTTCAAAAAGCCAACTCTTGCACAATTTCACAATCTGAACGACATTTTGGAGTTTCTAGCGAAATTACCCAGTGCTAATGAAATCCTTGCGTTGCGTCCGTCAGAAGTATTGCAAAATGAAATGAATGAATTGCTAGATAAACAACGCGCTCAAGGTTTAACCTCCGATGAAGAACAGAAATGGCAACAATACGAATACATTGAGCATTTGGTGCGAATTGCCAAAGGTAATGCGTTGTTAAAACAAACCGAAATCAAACGAGGATAAAACCATGCCAGAAATTAGCCGCTTTTTAGGGATTGTGATTTATATGTATTTCAACGAACACAACCCGCCGCATTTTCACGCCGAATATAACGAACACCGCGTTTCTATTTCGATTCAAACATTGGGCGTTATCGAGGGAAAATTGCCCTCAAGAGTGTTGAGTTTAGTCATTGAATGGGCGCAAGAGCATCAACAAGAATTGCTCGACGATTGGAACAGTATTAAAGCAACTGGGCAATATCATCGCATTCCGCCATTGGTGTAATCATGTTAAGCGTGACAAATGCCACTTATTTGGGAAATTACACTCTCGAACTTGCTTTTAACGATGGTACTGTTGGGAGTGCTAATTTGCACGATGCGATTTTTAATGACCATCGAGCCATTTTTTTAGAATTACGCGACGAAAACGAATTTCAAAAATTCCACGTCGCCCATTACACCGTCGTTTGGGAAAATGGTTTAGATTTAGCCCCCGAATTTTTACTTGAATTAGTCACAAAATCATCATGAACATTAAAACAGGCTACAAACAAACCGAAATCGGCGTAATTCCTGAAGATTGGGAAGTTAAACTTGTTCAAGAAATTTCAGACGTTAAAAGTGGCAAGCGATTACCGTTAGGAAAAACGCTGTCAGATGACGAAACATCACATCCGTACATCAGAGTTACTGATATGTTTCAAGGCGGCGTTTCTTTAAATGAAATTAAATATGTTCCCGAAGAAATTTTCCCCGCGATAAAAAACTATCGAATTTACAAAGATGATATTTTCATTTCTGTAGCTGGAACGTTGGGCATAGTGGGCAAAATTCCACACGAATTAGATGGCGCAAATCTTACAGAAAATGCAGATAAGCTAACAAACATTGTCAGCGATAGAGATTTCCTTCTTTGTGTTTTATCTTCGCCGCTTATTCAAAAAACGATTGAAGCTGAAAAGACATTAGGCGCACAGCCGAAGCTAGCACTGACAAGAATTAGAAACTTTCAAATTCCTTTTCCCCCACTCCCCGAACAAACCGCCATCGCCGCCGCGTTATCTGACGTAGATGCGTTAATGGGCGAATTGGATAAACTCATCGCCAAAAAGCGCGACATCAAACAAGCCACCATGCAACAGCTTTTGACAGGCAAAAAACGCTTGGCTGGATTTAGTGGGGACTGGGAGGTTAAAGGGTTGGGGGAATTATTAAAAGTTCGTCATGGAAAAAGCCAACATCATATTTCTGTCAAAGATGGTACTTTTCCAATTCTCGCAACAGGTGGGGAAATTGGCAGAACAAATCACTACCTTTACAACAAACCATCTGTGCTTATTGGGAGAAAAGGAACAATTGACGTACCGCAATATATTGAGAAACCATTTTGGACAATCGACACGCTGTTTTATACAGAAATCTCTGAAAATGTTTCCGCAAAGTTTGTCTTTTATAAATTTCAAACAATCAACTGGCGCGGATATAACGAGGCTTCTGGAGTGCCAAGTTTAAACGCATCAACGATTGAAAATATAGGTAACTACTCAGCCCCTTGCAAAAATCCGAGAATTCAAGCACATTATCGAGTATGAAAAACCTCTCTGATTTGACTCATGCAGATAAAGACAAGCTGATTACTGATTTGTACGAGCTTGTGGCTGAGTTACGTCTGA
>CAINDC010000080.1 GCA_903847275.1 uncultured Pseudomonadota bacterium | reverse complement strand
ATACAAGCATCTTTTGCAGCGTTCAAAACAGCTCCATTGGTGCAAATTGGAACGGGTGTCACACATGAATTTGTTGCTGTATCTAAAATTTGACCGTTTGAACACGTTGGTACAGCAGGTGGAATTTCACATAAATGTTTTGTCGTATTCAAAACTTGTGGAGCTGTACATTGATCAAAACTAGCACCTCTAAGTCTATTTCGACTATTTCCACCATTTCCACTGGAATCATCTGTAGTAGCGTGACAACCACTACATTGTGGATAAACACCTAACCACTCAGCATATGCTGCTTGAGAAAATGCGGTTGGGGAAATAAAAATAGCAACTAATCCTAAAATTGCGCTGGCTGCGGTTGTAATAATTTTCTGTTTCATAAATATCTTCAAATTAATTCTTAAATTCAAGCTGAGTAATTCAGCGTTTTTGGTGAAGCGAATTCAACAAAAAAGAACAGAAGGTGGCGCACGCGGCGGAGCATTAAAATTTGAAAAACAAAATAATTTTATGGATTCTATTTTGACAAAACAGTTAATGATTGAATTTTGCAACCAGCTAAGAATCAGCAATGGCGACATTATAAAAAGTCTAAAATCATTACCTAACAAAATGCGCCGTTTATTATTTTTCATTCCTGCGCTTAGGGTAACAATTTGATCACCTTGAGTAACGGGAGCGAAATACATTGTGCTTTTTTCAAGTAACTTCTCGATGTTTTCAAATTCTGGCAAATGAAATGACGTGCCAAAATTTTCGTTTTTATGCGCGTGAATTAGCGGTGCCGCTAGTTGTAGCAGCATTAGTGAAACGCTTATCCAAAAACGAGCAATAGAAATCATAATCGATAAAAGTTAGCTGTTATTTTCATTTAACACGGCAATCATTTTTTCAGTGGCTTGATAATCTGTACCTGACCATAAAACCGAACCATCAGCTTTTAAAATCGCAAAATACGGCAAGCCAATTTTTAATTGACGATGTGCAGGATTTTCACGGAACTTTTCAAATTCGGGTTCTTTATCCACTAATTTCACCGCAATCGCTTTGGTGCGTAGGGCTTCATTTAATGCGGCGTTATTTTTTGTGGCATTTTTAAATTCTACACAGTTTGCACACCAGCTCGCATAAAAATCGATAAAAATCGGTTTACCTGTTTGTTGCGCGAGCTTTTGTGCCGCGTCAAAATTGCGATACCACGAAATACCCGCTTCGGTTTCAATCAATTCTGCTGCTGCACATTCGCCAGTTGCTTGAGATATAACGGCTGTTTTAGCTTCAGCTTTTAAAATTGGCAAATGTCCAAAACTGGTCACAATCAACCACACGCCAATCAACATCGTGATAACGCCCATGAAATGTTTAAATTTGTGATTAGGTCGTGCATCGGCTGGCAATAAACTTAATACGTTGCAATGCACGACAGCAATCCAAATGGAAAGTGCGCCCAATGCTAAAATTAACGTCGTTTCTGGGTCTACACCAAACACCCCCATCGCTTTGTTTAAGTAGGCATAAGCGAAATATAAAATGAGAAATCCAAAAGCGTATTTGATTTTATTCATCCAATAACCAGCACGCGGTAATTTTTTGAATTTAACAACACTGACTAAAAAGAATGGAAAACCTACACCCAAACCAAAACCAGCCATCATAAAACTGCCTTGCAATGAAATGGTGAATTTGTCGGCAAATGTGAGTGATTGATTCACTAAAGCAAGTGCAGCCGCTTTATCCGCAATGTTATCCGCAACTTGTAAAAGTAATGCGAACACAATAGGACCAACACAAGGCGAAATTACCAAACCTGCTACCGCTCCCATCATCCATGTGCCAGTTAAACCACCGACATTAGATGATTTTTGGTCTAAATGGTGAACTTCGTTTTGCATAAATCCGAGTTCGTAAAAACCCAATAAAGCGATAGCAAAGAAAGTAAAAAACAACGCAAATGCTAAATTAACCCAGCCCGATTGCATAAAGGTATTAAACGCGCCACCTGTCATACCCGCCATCAAACCGAGCAGCATGTAAGTGCAGACAATTCCGATAACATAAACCAGCGCGTGTTGTTTTTCTTTGGCAGCAATTCCGTTAGCACGACCAACAATAAACATCGACGTGATTGGTAACATCGGATAAACACATGGTGTAGCAACTGATAACATTCCCGCTAACAACATCAAGCCAAACATAATCAATGTGTTGTCTTTGTTGTTTTTGAATAAGCCAAGCAGTTTATCGGTGAAACTTTCATCGCTGACCGATTCAACCTTTTTAACCGCTGAATTGGTCGGCAGTTTTAAATCAATCGAAACGGTTTGAGGGCGAAAACATTGGTGCGTTACATCGTTGCAAATTTGATATTTTACCGCGAGTGGAAACGTTGCTACATTCGCAGAGCCTGAAAGCGTTAAATTAAACTTGCCTGTATCGCGCAACACCGTGGCTTTAACTTCTGCGTCATAAACGCCTTCTGGTTTTTTCAAGTCATCAATTTTTAATCCTGCGCCTGCTAACGCTCCATTCGCATCAAATGTGATGGGAATGTACATTTGTTCGTCGCCTTTATCTAAATAGGCATGATGTTCAGCGGGAACGGTAAAATTGATTTCAAACTGTGCGGGGAAATTCGCGTTTAAGGTTTTAACTTTTATATCAGCCGTTGGCGCATCAGCTATGGCAAACGAAATCACGCTTAACCAAAGCACAAAAATAGTAAAAATTTTATTCATCATTAGAATTTCAAACTCACAGAAGCATTGACTAAATAGTAACTAAAATCGGCAAAGTTGCCTGAATTGTTTCCGCCCAATTGATACGCTGCACTATGGTCGTAGTATTCAACGCCTGCTTGCAGCTTCATTTGTTCAATTGGTTTTGATACTTCGGTAAACGTTTTTGCTAATTTCAAACCACCTGAAATTGCACCAAATCCTGCCAACCGATAATCACTTGAATATGCATCATAATTTTTGCCTTTTCCTGAAAAAACCGCCGAATAAAAATCTGCACTATCTTGCGAGTAATAACGGAAGCGTGGAATCACTTGCCAACCTGCGCCAATCGGCTGATGCCAACTCAATTCAGACGTATGCGAATTGATACCCCAATCGTCCATCGCAAAACGGTAATCCGCGTGTAATGCTGCGTTATTCAAGCCTTCAAAGTTATGAACATATTGCGCGAGCCACGCAAACTGCGTTTTTTGACGTGGGCGTTTATCGTTTTGAATATCCGAAATACGCAATGGATTCGCCGTATCATAGAAAAAAACTTGTTTGTACGGATCCGATAAATAACCATCGCTATAATTGAACGTCATATTGAGTTGTAGCAATGAGTTTTTGTCCAAAACTTGCGATACACCGAGCAGGTATTGCTGGCTAGTTTTATGACAATTTGCACCGCGCACCGCGCCAGTATCTTCATTTGTCACAATACCTTCGCTACAACCACGATTTACCACGGACGGCTCAACGACATCAAATGCAACCGAGCCGCCCAAATTCAACGTGGTTAATTTTTTATTGAAATCCCAACTTAAGTTGCTGTTTGCAAAACGTGATGTGTAATCTTGTTCTTGTGAAAAACCACCGCCAACATTAAGCGCGGCATTATCAAAAAAGTAAGTTAATCCTGAATTTACACCATCACGTTGATCACAAATGGATTGATGGCACCAGTTTTTGGGCGATGCACTACTCAAAACCTGAACAACATTACCTTTGCTATCTTTTTTATTGTATTTGGGTGACGCGCCTGAAATCACATCACGCACCGCGCTTGCTGAAAATGTCATTGATTTTGCAATCGGCGCAGAAACCGCCATATCGAAAATATCAACACTCATTCGATTGCCGCTTTCAGAATAATGTCCGTATTGAAAATCGCTGTTGTAACTTTCTTCAACGCGCCCCGCATTTGCGTCTTGCATCACGCCAGTTAGCGCAAGTGCCGCGATGTTTAATTTTGCTAATGCGGTAGTTGTTTTATTCTTTTTCATGTTGATTCGTCCTTGTTAATTGCATCCACATCCGCCACCACCACCGCCATAACCGCCACTTGCAGCTTCTTTGCTGAATGCTGTGTGTTGTCGCAAACCAAATTCTAACGGATCAGGTGTGAATGCCATTTGTGGCAACGCCAAATTTCCGCGTTGTCGTGGCAAAACTTCCGTACAGGCAGTTAATCCAATCAACAAAATCAATGCAATCAACTTCATTTTTTTGCCAATAATTCAGTAATTTTAGCTTCAAGTTCTTTTATATCGTCGCTGGCAAATCCGTGATGAATTTTTTGTACCACGCCATTTTTATCAATGATGAATGACGTTGGCATGGATTCAACAACGTATTTATCCGCCCATTCGCCTTTTTCATCGCGTAAAACAGTGAAATCAACAGGCACTTCTTGTAAAAATTTTTCACCCAGTAATTTGTTTTCATCTAAATTTACGGCAACAACTTCAAATCCTTGCTCTTTAAGTTTGGCGTGCAATTTATTTAACAAGGGGAACGATGTTTTACAAGGCGCACACCATGAAGCCCAAAAATCTAAATAAACAACTTTGCCAGCGAATTGTTTTAAAGCGATGAGTGAATCTGTTTTTAAGGTTGGCAAAGTAAATTGTGGGGCAGGTTGACCAACTTCTGTCGCGTTTGCAGTGAATGCAAACGTAGCGAGTGCTAATGTAGCGATAATTTTTTTCATATTAAATAATTTAAGGAAAGTGAAAAATTAAAATATAAAATCATTTTGAGTTAATAATTTGACCCCTGTTAAATCAATCGCAAATTCTGGGTCAGAATCTGAGTTTGTACTGATATACAGCACACCTTTAGCAATACGCACTTCACCCGACGCATCTGTTGCACTAAATAGCGCATTGCCAATAAAATTAGCATTGATACCCAGTTGAGATAAATCTATTTTATCTTGACCTGATTTGAAATCTCTAATGATGTCACGCCCTGTTTTATCTACAGTGCTATCGTTTTCACTCAAAAAAATAAAAACATCATTTCCTGCTCCACCTGTCATGTCATTTTTTCCAGCACCACCAACAATTGTGTCATTACCCAAGCCGCCGCTTAATTTATCATTACCGTCATCACTACCATCTAAATAATCATTGCCAGTCCCACCATCTAGTGTGTCATTTCCAAAACCACCGATTAGTGTGTCATTTCCAGTACCGCCCAGTAATTTATCGTCACCATCACCCGCATCAATTGAATCATCATTTGCGCCGCCGTCAAGATAATCATTGCCTTCACCACCATCAAGCAAATCATTGCCGTTTGCACCAAGCAATCTATCATTACCTATTGCACCAAGTAATTCGTCGTTACCAACGCCACCATCTAAATAATCATCACCATCACCACCATTGATCGAATCATCATTTGCGCCGCCGTCAAGGTAATCATTGCCTTCACCACCATCAAGTAAATCATTGCCGTTTGCGCCAAGCAATCTATCATTACCTATTGCACCAAGTAATTCGTCGTTACCAATGCCGCCATCTAAATAATCGTTACCATCACCACCATCAAGCGAATCATCATCTCCCCCACCCGTTAAACGGTCGTCACCCATGCCGCCATTTAATGAGTCGTTGCCAATTCCACTGTCTAATATGTCATTGCCGTCACCGCCATCAAGATTGTCATCGCCTTTGCCACCTTTTAAATCATCGTTACCACTATAACCCCAAAGCGAATCATCTCCGTCACCACCATCAATTTTGTCATTTGTTGTCTGACCATACAAATAATCATCACCAGTGGTTGAATTTTCAAAACCTCTATTTGTTGTAGACGTTGTCGAATTATTTGGTTTAACTGATGTTATACCGTGATTAGTTTCTATTTCATTTTGTTCATTATTACGTTCATTACTTGACATTATTTTTCCTTAAATTGAAATATTGCGAGTTACAACACTCTCGATTGATTATACAACTGTAAAAAATAATAAACTGTGACTCAATTCACAAATTTTAAATACTATAGCTATTACGCACTTTTACCACAATGTGTGGCGTTATAGAAAATGTGGTATCTTTTCATTATTCAAAAGCTATCAAAAAAGGATTATTACTAATTCATGCCTTCAATTACGCCTTTAGCCGAATTAAGAGAAAAAATTGATGCCGTTGACACGCAAATTTTGCAACTCATCAATCAACGCGCCCACTATGCAGAAGAAGTCGCAAAAACCAAACTTGCACAAGGTGAATCAGGTTCATTTTATCGCCCTGATCGTGAATCATTGGTGTTACGGCGCATTCAAGATTTAAACTCTGGACCTTTATCGAATGAAACGGCGATGCGTTTTTTTCGTGAATTGATGTCAGCGTGTTTAGCGTTAGAAAAGCCATTGGATGTAGCATTTTTAGGACCTGAAGGTACATTTTCACAACAAGCAACATTAAAACATTTTGGTCATGCGGTTAAAACTGTTCCTGTCGCCAGTATTAACGCTGTGTTTCATGCGGTTGAAAATGACGGTTGTGCATTTGGTGTTGTGCCGATTGAAAATTCTACCGAAGGTGTAATCAGTCAAACATTAGATTGTTTGTTGATTTCGACATTGCAAATTTGTGGCGAAGTAGAAATTCGTGTGCAGCAAAATCTGCTTACACACGCTAAAGAGTTAAGTGAAATTACCGATATTTATTCACACACGCAATCATTGGCACAATGCCGTCAATGGCTTGAAACACATTTACCTAATGTTCGACAAACACCTGTCAGTAGTAACGCTGAAGCTGCTCGATTAGTTGCAAATAATCCCAACGCTGCGGCTATTGCGGGTATCATCGCAGCTGGGATTTACGAATTACCCGTTTTAGCATCAAATATCGAAGATGATATTAACAACACAACGCGTTTTGTTATTATTGGAAAGCAGTTGGCAACCGTCACAGGTCACGACAAAACAACGATTGTTGTTTCTACGGATAATCAATCGGGAGCGTTGTATCGAATGCTCGAACCTTTTGCAAAAGCAAATGTCGATATGTTAAGTATTGAATCACGTCCATCACGTCAAGGACTCTGGGATTATGTATTTTTTATTGATATTGTTGGACACAGCGAAAATGAAGATGTAGCACAAGCAATCAGTGAATTGAAAACTAAAGTATCAATGTTTAAACGTTTAGGCTCTTATCCACAAGCTGTTTTTTAGTCAAAAGATTCCTGTTAAAAATTAGATCAATAATCAATGGTTTTATAGATAAAAATGGAAAATGGTTTAAGTTTTAAATTAAGCACGGATGAAAATAAATTGTTGGCAGTGGTTACACGATGCGCCGATAAAATTGAACTTACGTCCGAGATAATTAGGCAACGAATTAAAATTACGCCCTATTCAGATTTATTCATCAATGGGTATTTAATTAGCGAATTAGTCCTACGTTATAACAGTGAAAAACACGAAGAATTTGAATTTGAAATCGGAGAACGTCGTGATGCAAGTTGTGTCATTTCTATTTCCGAAGACGAAATGAAAGCGTATTTTTCATTAACACCGAATTTTGGTGGCATCGCGATGACATTCGCAGATGTAGAAAAAGCATTGGCGAGTAAAGGGATTATTTTCGGTATAGCACCGATTAAAGATATTAAAGCGGTATTAGCACAAGGAATTTGTACCGATTTTTTAATTGCAGAAGGGCTTGAATCCGTTGCTGGTGTTGATACAAAATTTTTGAGCTTGATTCCTGCTGCCCCCGCACGTCAACCGCTTATAAATTCTGATGGTATGGTAGATTATCGCGAATTAGGTGATGTTCTTATTGTGCATAAGGGTGATGTGTTAATGCAGCGTATTCCACCTGTAGAAGGTGAAGCTGGACGAAATATTTTAGGTGAAATAGTGTCACCTAGTGGCGGTTTAGATATTCCGTTTTCAGATGATCAACGTGGAATTTATGTGAATCCAGAAGATAAAAATCAATTACTTTCTGCGATTACAGGGCAGCCGATTGCTATTCCAAATGGAATAGTTGTGTCGCCTGTTCTTACGTTGAAAAACGTCGATTTATCCACGGGGAATATTCGTTTTGATGGCTCAGTAGTTGTGTTGGGAAATGTTGACGCGGGTATGAAAATCTACGCACTCGAAGATATTACCATTGATGGAGACATTACAAATGCCCAGATTGAATGTAATGGCAGTTTGATTGTAGATGGTGGTGTAATTGGTAACAGTGAATTAGTTGGTTGGGGAAGTGTTGCTGTTAAAGGTGGGGTCAAAGGCTATAAAGATAAAAATGAGAGTGGAGTTTACACTGGCGAAGAAAAACGCCAAAGAGTCGTTTCACTTGCACCTAAGATAGAAAGGCGTGTGAAATATCCAACAAGAATCGCATCGCGTGGTTCAGTATGTGTAAATTTTGCTGAACATTTCACTATCGAAGCGGGAATTGACATTGTTGTTAATCAATATTCAATGAATAACAATTTAATAGCCGCAAATAAAATTGTAGTTGGTAGTAAAGGAAAAAATTCAGGTAAAAAATCATTCATTGCGGGTGGCATTACATGGGCAATGATGTACATTAAAGCCTTAGCAATTGGTTCAAAATCAGGTATCAAAACACATGTGCAAGCGGGTTCAAATCCTTACATTCAAAGACGAATAACAGAAATAAAGAATATACTGATTCAAAATGATGACGAACAACAGAATATCTACAAAATTTTAGCATGGATGAAAGACGAACCTACGCACATCATCAAAACTCCTGAAACATTAGTTCGACTACATCACACGTTGAGTAAACTGATTATTGACTCAGAAATGTATCAAGCTGAATTGCAAGAATTACTCGCAAATGTAAAAGACATCGATAATGCAAAAATTATTGCTGAACGTAATGTGTATACTGGCACTGAACTTAAAATTAACAAGGCGATTTGGAAAGCAGACGAAAATCGAGGCAAAAGTGTTTTTACCGCTTTGCGTCATAAAATGTCTGTGACTAGCCGCTAAAATTACAATATCGAGGTAAATCGCTATGAGTGATGAAGTAAAAATAGAAAATGGATTGAGTTTTAAACTAAATTTACGAAGCCATAAATTATTAGCTGTTGTCGTACCTAGTGCTAGTGAAGATAGAGTTGAACTCAGCGTCGAAATAGTGAAACAGCGTTTAGAAGTCGCCCAACTTGCCAGTTTTTTTGTTAATGATCATTTAATTTTTGATTTAGTACATCGTTATAATCACGCAAATGATGAGTCATTTGAATTAGAAATTGGTGAACAGCGTGATGCAACGTTTGAAATTGCCATGTCAGAAAACAAAATGAAAGTCCGTTTGACTTTGACGCAAAATTTTGGCGGTAAAGCTGTTCAGTTAGATGAAGTACAAAAGATACTACAAGAAAAAAAGATTACTTGGGGCATTTTGCCGCCTGAAAACATAGAAGCTATTTTAGCAAAAGAGAATGCTGCAGATTTTATTGTTGCTCAAGGATTAGAACCCGTAGCAGGCATTGATGCACAATTTGAAAGCTTAATACCTGTCGAAAAGCATGACCGTAAACCTTTGGTAAATGAAGATGGATCAGTCGATTATCGTGAGTTGGGTGATATTCTTATTGTACATAAAGATGATTTACTAATGCAGCGCACTCCTCCCGTTAAAGGTAAAGCGGGATACAATGTTTTAGGTGAAATTGTTAATCCAACAGGAGGCGCAGATACGCCATTTTCGGGTGATAAAAAAGGCGTTTGTGTTAGTCCTGAAGACAGCAATCAATTAATTTCGACAGTCACGGGGCAGCCAATTTTGGTACCGAATGGCATCATTGTCACGCCAGTATTAACAGTAAAAAATGTCGATTTTAAATCGGGCAACATCCGTTTTGATGGCTCTGTGATTGTGCAGGGTGATGTCGAAGAGGGTATGCACATTTATGCGCTTGAAGATATTACGATTGATGGCAGTGTCACTGATGCAAAAATCGAATGTATGGGCAATTTAGTTATAAAAGGTGGTGTCACAGGTGACAGCGAATTACTGGCAAATGGCAATATCGAAATTAAAGGTGGCGCACAAGGCTACCAAGAAACAGAAGAATCTGATGCCCCCGATGCAAAAGTTGCCAAAATTGTCGCACATGGTTCCGTGATTGTTGGTTTTGCTGAAAACTTTAGAATTGAAGCAGGAGTAGATATTGTTGTTGAAAAATACTCCATGAATAATCAGCTAATGGCAGAAAATAAAATTGTTGCAGGTGCTAAAAATAGCGGTAAAAAATCCTCCATTATGGGTGGAGTGACATGGGCAATGATGCTTGTTAAAGGCACTATTATGGGGTCTACTTCTGGCATTAAAACACACGTTGAAGTGGGTTCAAATCCGTATCTGCATCGACGACTTGCCGAATTAAGAGAAAAGTTAATACCAAATGAAAAAGAGCAAAAAGATATTAAAAAGATTTTAGAATTTATTGGTATTCACCCCGAAAAAAGCAATCCTGAAATGCTCGAAAAATTGCATCATACCTTGAGTAAATTAGTGATAGAGGCAGATTTGTATCATGCCGAGCAAAAAGAATTAGCCGCAAATATGTCTGTTATTGATGATGCTAAAATCATCGCTGAGCGGGGTGTTTATGCGGGTACTGAAATAAAAATTAACAGTGTATTACTGAAAGTACAAGAAAATCGTGGCAAAAGTGTTTTTAGAGTTGAACATCGTGAAATGACTATTAACACACGCTAAATCGAACGATAATGTGTCATCTTTAAATCAATTAAATCAATTAAATCAAATCGAGAAATAAAATTATGAGTAATGTTTTTTCATTCACTGGAACAGTTGGGAGTGATGCTGTTGTTCGTTTTTTACCATCAGGACAGGCGGTATTAAATGTGTCTGTGGCGAATAACGTCGGATTCGGAGATAAACAACAAACCCTATGGATTCGCGTGGTTGTCTGGGGAAAAAGAGCAGAGGGAACGTTAAAAGATTATTTAAAAAAAGGGCAACAAGTTTTCGTTTCAGGTGAATTAACCATGAGCGAGTACAAAGCTAACGATGGCACAATGAAAACCAGTTTAGAATTGAATTCAACCATTTTAGATTTAGTGGGTAAACGTGCTGAAGCAGGTGCTACTAACGATTACGGTGCGCCTTCGCCTCCAGGTAATTATGTCCCGCAATATCAACAACAGCCGCCAGCACATCAACAGTCACCAGCTCAGAATTATGCACCGCAACCTCAATCTGCGCCGCCATCAGCTCCAAGTTACGCACAGCCGCAACAACCTAGACAAAGTGCGCCAATTGTTGATGCGCCTTACGATGACGATATTCCATTTTAATTTAGTTACCATAAAAAAGCCCCCGCTGGATATTTAACCAGCGGGAGTAAAAACGCTGTTTTTTTGTGTTATTTATGCGTCAACGCCAAAATTTCAAGATACCAATTGAATTCGCATTGATAAATCGATGGCTTGAACATTTTTAGTCAATGCACCAATCGAAATAAAATTAACTCCCGTTTCAGCAATTTTGCGAATCGTCGTTAAATGTATATTTCCAGACGCTTCTAATTCAGCCTTTCCTGCTGTTATTTTCACTGCTTGGCGCAAATCGTCTAATGTAAAATTATCCAACATAATTCGATTCGGTTTGGCATTAAGAGCTTGCTCGAGTTCTGCTAAATTTTCGACTTCAACTTCAATCGGCGCATTACTTTGTTCGCGTGCAATTTGTACCGCATTTGTAATGGAACCCGCCGCCATAATGTGATTTTCTTTGATTAACACGCCATCAAATAAACCAACGCGGTGATTAAAACAACCTCCACATTTCACCGCGTATTTTTGGGCAATTCGCAAACCAGGAATTGTTTTTCGTGTGTCCAAAATTTTGCAGTTTATGCCTTGAATAGCTTCAGCATATTGGCGCGAGATTGTTGCAGTTGCCGATAAAGTTTGTAATAAATTCATTGCCGTTCTTTCACCCGTCAACAATGCGCAAGCTAATCCTGAAAGCGTACAAATTTTAGTATTTGCCGCGATGCTTTCACCTTCCGCAACGTGCCAATCAATAATTACGTTTGCATCTAAATGTTTAAAAACCGCATCGAACCATTCACGCCCACATAAAACCATTGATTCACGTGTTAATAATTCAGCGGTGGCACGACGATGTTTGGGAATAATCGCTGCCGTAATATCACCATTACCTAAATCTTCTTCTAAAAATGGCAAAATATTCACTTTGTTCATAACCATTTCCGTTTAAAAAACATTGCTATAACTGTCGCGAACTTCTTTCAATTCCAACGATAACTCACGACGAATTTGAAAATCACGGCGCGTATGAGCGATGTTGTACGGAATTAGCGGATTACGTTCATATTTTACGGCGGTGCGAATAATGCCAATCCATTGTCTGTCGTTGTCTTCCATTTCTTTGAAACGATTGCGAATGCGCTCAAGTTCTTGATTACAATAAGTAATAAAACCAGCCGCGTAAAACACGCTATTTTTCAAGTAATCCTGCAATGCCGCTAAATCGCCGTTAATTTCTTCCACGACTTGTTCAAAATTGGTTGGTTCAAAGGCTTTTTCGATTTCTTTTGTTGGCGTTGCCACTTCTGAAATGACAGCATCAACAACGGCTTTTGCTGCACGAGAACGCCCTACCGCTGGTACAGTTTTATTCAAAACAGCCCATAAACCATAACGTAAATAATGTGTTAAACCGCCTTCTTGTTTGGTTTTGTCACTACCTTGATAAAATGCTTCGAGGGTTTTAATTTCAGCAGCACGTTCACTCAATAAACGATCACGAGCTTGCAATGGTTTGGCGATAAATGCTTCGACAGCTACACGTCCGAATCGTAAAAATAACACCTGAAAACCGTGTCGAATGCGTGCTTGCTCGATACCTTCGTCTAAATGAGAATGTAACAACGTGCGACGAACTTCTTCGGTTTCCCACAATAATTCCTGAATTTTTCGCACGATACCATCAATTAATGCTTGCAAGGCTTGCGCGAGTTGGTCGGTCAATTCAGTTTCAAATTTCTTTTGAATTTCACGGAATAATTCTTCGCGAATTTTGTAATTTCCTTCGCGTGGATCAGGCATCGAAAGTGTGCCGCCTGCGGTGTAAATTCGTTTTAATTCGTCAGGTTGTGCCGTAATTAAATTCGATAATAGGGCTTCAATTTTTTGATCGTAAGCCGAGCGCAATGCCGCAAGTTCTTCATGTTCAGCACCTAAAGCATCAGCTTCTTTTCGTCCTTGAATACTTTCGGCGTACCACATATCAAAATCTTTTTTGATTCGTTGCCATTCGCGTCCCCACCACTGATTGAATTCTTTGCCAAGTAAATCATCTTCTTGGCGATCATTTTCAGCAATCGTTCCGTAAATTGGTTCAAGTTTGCTTAAAATTTCAGTCGCTAATTGGCGAGTAGCATTCACGAGCGAATCACAACGCTTTTGTAAAACGCCAGAACGTTCATTGTCGATATAAAAATTCACGGCATCTTTCAACGCATTCATGCCATCTGGAATACCCAATTTTTTGAGTTTGTTTTTATCATCAGCACTTTTGGAACGACGCAATGTGTCATCCGTTGGAATACCGAATTCAACCAAATGTGAACGCGCACAAACAGGCAATAATCGACGTTCTGGTACATTCGCCCAAAACGTTTTGTGTTTCGCAAGCGTGTCGCGGAAATCAATTTGATCGTCCATCGCGTCGGCTTGCGTCAACACGACAAATACTTTGTCTGATACTCGCAAGCTGGGGTCTTCTGCATCTGCAACTAACAACATTTCCTTTTCAGGACCTGTGATGGAAGGTTGTTTCATTTCTTTGGCGTAAATAATCGCGTCACAATTTCTCAAGCGATCAACAGCCTGTTCAGCGTGCATTAAAATGCCTGAATTAAACCCTGGCACATCATGAAAAATAATGTCGCGGTCACTTCGCAAACGCACTGTTTTCAATTGAATTCGTTTGATTGCCAAGGCTTGAGCGCGATTTTTGAAAATCGCCGATTGCAACAAATCGCTGATTTCACCAATATCTAAAAAACTTTGTTTAAAGCCGTTTTTTAACTTAGTGAATTCATAAATTTGATTAAGGTTTTTTTCCGTATCGTTGAAATCTTCTTGGATTTCTTTCTTTTCTTTGTCGCTCAACAACGCGCCAGCCAAAGCGTCTTGACGTTGTTTTTGCAACATCGCAATTTCTTCTCGGCTGTAATACTGAATCGACAGTAATTGATCTTGTTCGGTTTGTGCTGACCAAATTTCCGTGCTGGTAAATGTGCAACGTTCACGCGCTGAAGGCAAAATTTCTTGTCCGAGCCACGCATTCAACAACGCACTTTTCCCCGCTTTTTCTAAACCAATCACCGCAACTTCAAATCGATTTGCGCGTAAACGTTCGAGCTGACGATTTAAACGGTCGTGTTCAAATTCGAGTT
This sequence comes from uncultured Pseudomonadota bacterium, assembly GCA_903847275.1. Lineage (GTDB taxonomy): Bacteria > Pseudomonadota > Gammaproteobacteria > Methylococcales > Methylomonadaceae > UBA10906. The sequence goes on along the minus strand of CAINDC010000080.1, from coordinate 7,564 downwards.
TTTGCAGCATTTCAGGCGACATATCGACCCCCGTTTTATTACTCAAGGTCATGAGTTTATCGGATAACACTGATGTTTTTTCTAAACGTGTGAGTTGTTTTGCACACGTTTCTAGCCAAGTTGCCATAACGATTCCAGTTAGAAGAAGATGATTTTAAAAGTGTAAATATTGTGGTGAATTCTATCACAGCCCCAAAAAAGCCCCATCTTCATAGTAATTTGGTAGAGATAAACCGATGAGGTAGTTTTAACTACAATTGTGTGGAATTATCCAATTTCTTGTTTTACATCATCGGCTAACTGTTTTGCATAGCGTTCCACTTGAATTTGATTACTTCCTTCAACCATGACGCGAATCAATGGCTCTGTTCCAGAGGCTCGCAATAATACTCGCCCATCTTTGCCTAGTGCTTGTTCTGCCGAATGAACAGCCATTTGAATCCCTTCATGTGTAGCTAAATCCACTTTTTGGGCAGTTCGTATATTAATTAATACTTGCGGATATTTCTGCATACCTGATTTCAAATCATGTAACGAGAGTCCTGTATTTTGCATTTCTGCAACTACTTGTAATGCTGCGATAATTCCATCGCCTGTTGTGGTTTTGTCTAAACAAATAATATGACCAGAATTTTCCCCACCCAACATTCCTTTATGTTTCATTAACATTTCAATTACATAGCGATCGCCAACATTTGCACGCAAGAGAGGGACGCTCAATTTTTGTAGTGCGTGTTCCATTCCTAAATTTGACATCAACGTACCGACGACAGGACCAGTAAGTAAACCCGATTTCAAACGAGCCTTTGCAATAATATAAATTAACTCATCACCATCAACGATTTCGCCGTTATGATCCACCATGATTATACGATCGCCGTCACCATCTAACGCAATTCCGAAATCAGCTTTTTGCTCTAAAACAGTTTTGACTAAATTTTCAGGACTGGTTGCGCCATAACCTTCATTGATATTTAATCCATTAGGTTCTGTACCAATCGCAATAACTTGTGCGCCAAGTTCTTTAAATACATCAGGCGCAATGTGGTAGGTGGCTCCATTGGCACAATCCACTACGATTTTCATACCGTCAAACGTCATTCCTGTAGGAACGCTCGCTTTACAAAATTCAATATAACGTCCCGCTGCATCAACAACACGTTTGGCTTTGCCTAATTTTGACGAATCGACTGTTGTAATGGGTAAATCCAGATATTCTTCAATTTTTTGCTCAATGTTGTCAGGCAATTTAGTGCCTTGTGCAGAAAAGAATTTAATGCCGTTATCAAAATATGGATTATGTGATGCGCTAATTACAATGCCAGCTTTTGCGTGTAGTGTTCTCGTTAAATAAGCTACTGCTGGCGTTGGCATTGGACCAAGTAAACTAGTATCCACACCAGCCGCAGTCAAACCAGCTTCTAATGCTGATTCAAACATATAACCCGAAATGCGCGTATCTTTACCCACTAATACAAAATTATGTCCTTCTTGTGCAAATACTTGTCCTGCTGCCCAACCAAGTTTTAACAAAAAATCAGGTGTAATGGGTGGCGTTCCTACTTTTCCGCGAATACCATCAGTGCCAAAATATTTTCGTGTCATGTTTTATGCCTTCAAAATACGGTGATAAAAAAAGGAGAAGCGCGTCGCACTTCTCCTTAATTATTTTTAGTGTTAATCGAGCTTAATGCTGCTCGACTGTTTTATCCAAAGAGGGAGGCAAATCGGTATCGTTTTTTGTGTCGCCACCAACAACGATATGTAAGCCACCGCGTGGTAACGCATCATTCCAACCTTCTGGATCGCGCACTGGTTTACGCGCCATCAAATCCTCAATCTGACTTTTATCAATCGTTTCATATTTCATCAACGCCGCTGCCATGCTGTGCAAAATATCCATATTTTCTTTTAGAATAGTTTCAGTGCGTTGATAGTTACGATCGATAAACAAGCGAATTTCTTCATCAATAGTATGAGATGTTTCTTCGGCAACCGTTTTGTGGCGCGTAACCGAACGACCTAAAAATACTTCGCCTTCTTCTTCACTGTACGAAAGTGGTCCAAGACGTTGTGAAAAACCCCATTTCGTGACCATGTTTCGAGCTAATTCGGTTGCCCGCTCAATGTCATTCGATGCACCTGTGCTGACTTGTTCTGCGCCAAAAATGATTTCTTCCGCGACACGACCGCCGTACAAACTTGAAATCATGCTGTCTAATTTCTGTTTGCTGGCACTGTATTGATCACGTTCAGGTAAAAACATTGTTACACCTAATGCCCGACCACGCGGCATGATGCTCACTTTGTAAACTGGATCGTGTTCAGGTACTAATTTTCCAACAATCGCATGACCCGCTTCGTGATACGCGGTCATTTCTTTTTCTTTTTCATTCATGACCATCGAGTAACGCTCTACTCCCATGATGATTTTATCTTTCGCTTTTTCTAAATCAGCCATGTTAACAACACGTTTATTCATTCGTGCAGCAAATAACGCGGCTTCGTTAATCAAATTCGCTAAATCTGCACCCGAAAAACCTGGTGTGCCTTGTGCGATATATTTCACTTCGACATCATCTGACGTTGGCACTTTTTTGATATGCACACCTAAAATTTGTTCACGTCCGCGCACATCGGGCAAACCAACAGTGACTTGTCTGTCAAAACGTCCAGGACGCAATAAGGCTTTATCTAACACGTCAGGACGGTTAGTTGCAGCAATAACAATGATACCTTCATTGCCTTCAAACCCGTCCATTTCAACGAGTAACTGATTTAATGTTTGTTCGCGTTCGTCATTGCCACCGCCTAAACCTGCGCCACGCTGACGACCAACAGCATCAATTTCATCAATAAAAATAATACATGGTGCGTGTTTTTTGGCAGTTTCAAACATATCACGCACTCGTGACGCGCCAACACCAACAAACATTTCTACAAAATCCGAACCTGAAATGGTGAAAAATGGCACTTTTGCTTCACCCGCAATAGCGCGTGCTAACAAAGTTTTACCTGTCCCTGGTGGACCAATCATCAATGCACCGCGTGGAATTTTGCCTCCCAATTTTTGATATTTCGCAGGGTCGCGCAAGAAATCAACCATTTCATCCACTTCTTCTTTCGCTTCGTCACAACCCGCAACATCGGCAAAAGTAATTTTGATTTGGTCTTCTTCGAGCATTCGCGCTTTGCTTTTGCCAAAACTCATTGGATTTTTACCGCCAGGCATTCCCCCATTCATTTGGCGCATGAAAAACACCCACACACCAATCAACAAAAGCATCGGACCAAATGAAATCAATAACTGCATCAACATCGTAGGTTGTTCAGGAGCTAAAACTTTAATATCAACATTGTTAGCCAATAAATCATCGACGAGATGCCCATCGTTTGGCGAATATGTTTTAAAAACTTGCCCGTTTTGCAGTTTGCCTTTAATCGTGTTGTCATCAATAACAACCTGTTGCACCTGTCCCGCTTTCACTGAATCAATGAATTGTGAATAGGACAACGACGCATCAACTCGTTCGTTTTGTTGGGGACTACTACTAAAATTATTAAACAGTGACATCAACAACATTGCGATGACACTCCAAACCAATATATTTTTTATCATGTTATTTTTTGCAGCTCTCAATTTCAAAATCTTGAGTGATTATATCGGGAATCTATTTTCACCCGACGATTTTTTACAGTTTTGCACGATGCACAATGTTTAAAATTTCTAAAAATTGTTTTTTCGAGCAATTAACGAAACGATTCTCTATTGTTCAATTAATATTTTATCCACATCTGCGTTATAGAAACGATACGATTCATGGCAAAACTCACAAGTTACTTCAATAATTTCTTGTTCGTTTAGAATGGCGTGTAATTCTTCTTCACCCATCGCTCGCAATGTTTTTTCAATGCGTTCACGCGAACAAGAGCATTTAAACTCGACCTCTTCAGCATTAAAAAGTCGTACATCTTCTTCGTTAAATAGGCGATATAGTAATTCGTGACAATCCAATTCAAACATTTCTTTTGCTGTGACAGTATCAGCTAAAATTTCAATGGTTTCCCAATCACTCACTTGATTTTCATCTGACGGTAATTCTTGTAACAATAAACCAGCAGCATGATTGTCGTTAGCAAATAACCATAAACGTGTTTTCAATTGCTCCGATTGCTCAAAATACATTTGTAAAGCTGTTGCTAAATTTTCACCTTGCAACGGGACGATGCCTTGATACGGTTTGCCATTTCCTGCTTCAATCGTCAGCACTAAACGTCCGTTACCGAATAATTCGGGTAGCGAATCGCCTTCAACAGGTGCGTGACATTTCACCACACCTCGAATTTTACGTTCATTCGTTGCTTGTGCAACAAGTGTTGAAATTGCACCATCGCTTTGCGCTTGCATAATCATTGCGCCGTCGAATTTCACCGTTGTCGATAACATCGACACGCAAGCCAACGCTTGACCCAATTGCTGCACAGCAATGTCAGGTTGTTGCTGATGTTGTTTCGCAGTTTGCCAACTGTCGGTGAGTTTTACCCACACCCCTCGAATTCCGTGCTGTTCAAATAAAAAACGTCGTAAACAATCGTGTTCTGGCATAAGTTTTTGTTGAAGATAATAAAATAAGGGAAATTATTTGCGCCAAAACTCAGGCACAAACAGAATAACAATTGAAAAAATTTGCACTCGTCCAAGTAACATTGCAAAGGTACAAACAGCCGTTTGAAAATCGCTTAAAGCCGAATAATTCGCAGCTGGTCCAACAACATTTAAGCCAGGACCTGCGTTGTTAAAACAAGCGATAATTGCTGAAAATGACGTGAGAAAATCAAGTCCCGAAAGTAGTAATGCAAAAATCAAAATCACGATACAAATGAAATACAGAAAGATAAATCCCATAACGGAAGTGATAATGTTATTACTTATCACTGTGTCACCGATTTTCATTGGACGAATTGCAAAAGGATGAATGAATTTAAACATTTCTAGCCGCGCTTGCTTAATCAGAATAATGGTTCTAATCATCCGAATCCCGCCTCCTGTCGAACCTGACGATGCCGACAAGCAACTTAAAAACAACATCCATACAGGAACAAAAATTGGCCATTGATTAAAATCTTGACTGGCAAATCCACAGTCAGTTGCAATAGTTACGAGATTAAACGATGCATGGCGCAACGCTGTCCAAAAGTCTGGATAGGTTCCTTCATATTGCAAAACACCTGCTGCCAAAATACAACTACTCAGCACCAACGCAAGAAAGCTCTTTGCTTCCATGTCATACCAATAAGGCTTTAACGAAAATTTACGAATCGCAATAAAATGTGTTGCAAAGTTAATCGCTGCAATCAATTGAAAAACGGTCAACACTACCTCAATGGGGACGGAATCAAAAAAACCAATACTGTTATCGTGCGTAGACATTCCACCTAAACTCATTGCAGCAAAGGCATGACAAATCGCGTCAAACCAACTCATGCCAGCAATTTTCAATGAAATAATACACGCTACCGAAATTCCTGCGTACACAATCCAAAGGGCTTTTGCTGTTTGAGCGATTCGTGGAGGTAAATCAGATTCTTTTACTGAACCTGGAGTTTCAGCTTTATAAAGCTGCATTCCACCAATGCCTAGCATCGGCAAAATCGCAATTGCAAAAATGATAATCCCCATGCCAGCAATCCAATTCAACTCATGTCGCCATAAGTTTATCGACATTGGCAACGCATCCAAACCACTTAAAATTGTCGCCCCAGTTGTTGTTAATCCTGACATTGTTTCAAAATACGCATCCACAAAACTCAGATTCGGCATAAAAAACAACAGCGGTAACGTGCAAATCATTGGGCTAATTGACCACGTCATTGCTACCAACATAAAGCCTGCCTGACGTGACAATTTTTTAGGTATTTTTAATGTTGAAACAAACATCAATGCGCCAGCGGCAAAAATAATCAGTGTTGCATCTAAAAAAGCCGTGGTCGCGCCATCATTTGTAAAATAAGACGTTAACAAACAACTTGTCATTAAGCCACCAAAACCAAGCGTAACTAAACCAAGAATATGTACAAGTGTGAGAATAATAGGCATCGAATTTGTCTAGTTTAAAATGGGTTGAAAAGACATTTCGATATATGGAATTAGTTTTTTATTCATCGCAAACATAATTACATGATCGTCTTCTTTGAAAACAGTGTCGTGATGTAGTGCAATAACTTCGTGATTCCGAATCAATGCACCAATAACAATACCTGGAGGAAATTTAATTGAGTCGACACGTTTACCGACAACTGAATCTTCTCGTCCATTATGATGTGCGATGGCTTCAATCGCCTCTGCTGTACCACCACAAAGAGAGCTAACTTCCGCCACATCACCTTTCCGAACGTGTTTTAAAATACTGCCTAATGTTTCTTGATTTGGTAAAACTACCGCATCGATATTCGTACCCGTCAATAATTTGAGATACGAGTGATGGTTAAGTAAACAAATGGTTTTGCGTGCGCCCAAACTTTTCGCTAACGTCGCAGAAATAATGTTTACACCATCATTATCTGTAATCGCACAAAATAAATCCGTGTCTTCAATGGATTCATCTAATAGTAATTTTTCGTCGGTACAATCGCCCAGCAATACAACAGAATTGTCTAAATCATTTGCGATTTTTTTAGCACGACTTGCTTCTCTTTCAATGATTTTTACTTGATGCTTATCTTCTAATGCCATTGCTAAACGTTTACCAACGTGACCACCACCTGCGATGATGATACGTTTAATTGGTGCTTCTAATTTGCCTAATTCTTCTAAAACACGTCTAACTTCCTTGCGTGGTGCAACAAAGAATACTTCATCGTCCGTTTCAATCGTTGCTTCACCATTGACGCAAAGCGGTTCACCCTGTCGGAAAATAGCGACAACACGAGTTTTTCCATTAACCAAACGATCTTTTAACGTTTTGATTTTTTTGCCCGTTAAATCACCGTTTGCGATAACTTTAACTGAAAATAATCGTACCAATCCGTTAGCAAATTCAGATACCTGCAATACACCAGGAAATTCAATGAGATTACGGATAGAATTCATCACGATTTGTTCGGGACTTATAACAATATCGACGGGAATGCCTTGGGGGCTAAATAAACGCGGATGTTTTAAATAATCAATAGCTCGAACGCGAGCAATGGTTTTGGGTTTGCTATAAAGTGCGTTGATGATTAAACACGCTAACATATTGGTTTCATCACGATCTGTCACGGCAATTACCATGTCCATCGTACTAATTCCAGCTTGTTCTAATACGCTAGGATGTGCTGCATTACCTGTGACAGTAGCAATATCAAAACGCTCTTTTAAGGCTTCAAGTAAATCTGCCCTGAAATCTATCACAACAATGTCGTTTTCTTCACCAGCTAAAGCTTCTGCTACAGATGCACCTGTCGCCCCAGCCCCTAAAATTAGTATTCTCATGAGTAAATTACAGTAGGAAAGTATTGAAAGTGCAGATTTTACCTAAGTTTAGGATTATCTTCACTGATAATTAGTTTTCAAATTTAAAGT